>NZ_JBHUYJ010000067.1:0-42339 GCF_042668715.1 Streptomyces sp. NPDC057271 | reverse complement strand
GTACCGACGTCGGTGAGGAGGACGGCGGCGACGATGACGAACAGGGCGCCGAGGACCCCGGTGACGATCAGGACGGCGCGGCGACGGGGCGGTAGGGGGAAGGGTGGCGGCGCGCCCGCCGGTCCCGCGGGTGCGGTGGGGCGGCGCGGCGGGACGGAGCCCGTAGGGGAGCCGATGCCGGAGCCGGCACCAGGACCCGCACCGAAGCCCGTACCGGAGCCGACACCAGGACCCGCACCGAAGCCGGTGCCGGAGCCCGTACCGGAGCCGGGACCGACTCCCGTACCGGAGCCGTGCGGACCGCCGCCGCCGGCGCCGCTCGTCTCCGTGGCGACGTTCGCGGCGTGTGCGGAGGGGCCCCGGGAGGGCTGCCGGGGGTCCGCGGCAGGTTCGCGGCGCCCCTCGGTACGGCTCCAAGCACGCTCGGCCTGCTCCCACATCGCCGTGAGCAGGCCGGTCTCCGTGCCGGTCACCTCGGCGAGCGCGACGACGGCACCCCGGGGAGCGAGGAGCCGTCCGTCGAGGTACCTCGCCCAGGAGGCCCTGCTGTGGCCGGTGCGGTCGGCGACGGCGGCGACACTGAGCCCGCTGCGGTCGACGAGCCGTCGGAGGTGGCTCACGAACTCGCGTACGCGCGGATCGGGTTCGTCGGGCGGCGCCTTCCCACGAGCCATACGCGATTCCCCCTCGTCACCCACGCCCCCGGAAGATGCTCGGGCCAGGATGACAGCTCGGGGGCGGGGGGCGCAGGGGTGCATGCGCGTCGAGCGCGCGCCCCCGGAGCGTGACGGAGTAGCGGAATGGTCACTTCCGTGCCACAGGGCACCGGCGACGCTTGAACCACGTTGGCGCGTACATGATCCTCAAAGCGGAACGGCGCCCGTCCTCCCTCGGGGGGGAGGACGGGCGCCGTTCCGCCACCGGGGCGGCTAGGGGGTCTGGCACCCCCTAGGTGATCGTCAGATGGAGGATGTCCTCCAGGAACGGGATCTTCAGCCAGGGGGCCGGCTGCACCATCAGCGCGAGCAGCACGATGAGCGCACCCATGACGCCGTACGTCACCATGTCGGTGAACCGCGACCGTACGGCGAGCATCCCCACCGACGGCAGCGCGCGCCGCAGCCCAGCACCGGCGAGCAGCGCGACCCCGACGAGGATCGTCCCGACCCGGAACGCCTGCGGGAAGAGGTCCGTCCCCACGACCAGCAGTCCCAGCGCGGCGAGTCCGAGCACGGTCAGCAGCGGCCACTGGCGCGCGGGCGCGGGAGCCCCGCCGGCCGCGGCCCGCCCGCCGCCCTCGGGCCGCGCGGTGTCGGTCGTCAGCGCCGGAGGCCGCCGCGACCGTCCCGGGGCGTCACCGGACCCCGCTGTACCGGAATCGCCCCCGGCCGCCGGTGCACGGTGCACACCCTCGATCTCCAAGGCGTCCCGAGCACCGGCGCCCGAAGCTCCCGAAGCGTCCCGGGCACCCGCGTCCGAGGCGTCCGAGGCGTCCCGGGCACCCGCGCCCGAAGCGTCCCGAGCGCCGACGTCCGAAGCGCCCGAAGCGTCCCGGGCGCCCGCGTCCGAGGCGTCCGGGGCGTCCGACGTGTCGCCCCCCGTCACCCGCGACGTCATCGTCAGAGCGCCTCGGCCGCGCGCTCCGCGGCCTCGACGACGTTGACGAGCAGCTGGGCGCGGGTCATGGGGCCCACGCCGCCCGGGTTCGGGGAGATCCAGGCCGCCACCTCGTTCACGCCCGGGTCCACGTCACCGACGATCTTGCCCTCGCCGTTGCGCGAGACGCCGACGTCCAGGACGGCCGCGCCCGGCTTCACGTCCTCCGGCTTGATCAGGTGCGGCACGCCCGCCGCCGCGATGATGATGTCCGCACGCCGCAGGTGCGCCGCCAGGTCACGCGTACCCGTGTGGCACTGCGTCACCGTCGCGTTCTCCGAGCGCCGCGTGAGCAGCAGCGGCATCGGGCGGCCGATCGTGACGCCGCGGCCGACGACCACGACCTCCGCACCCTTGATCTCCACACCGTGCCCGCGCAGCAGCGTGATGATGCCGTTGGGGGTGCAGGGCAGGGGCGCCGGCTCGTTCAGTACGAGACGGCCCAGGTTCATCGGGTGCAGACCGTCGGCGTCCTTGGCCGGGTCCATCAACTCCAGGACGCGGTTCTCGTCGATGCCCTTCGGCAGCGGGAGTTGCACGATGTAACCCGTGCACTCGGGGTCCTCGTTGAGCTCCCGTACGACGGCCTCGATCTCCTCCTGCGTGGCCGTCGCGGGCAGTTCACGCTGGATCGAGGCGATGCCGACCTGCGCGCAGTCGCGGTGCTTGCCCGCGACGTACTTCTGACTGCCCGGGTCGTCGCCGACCAGGATCGTGCCGAGGCCGGGCGTGATGCCCTTGCCCTTCAGGACCGCGACGCGGGCGGTCAGATCGGTCTTGATCGCGGCTGCGGTGGCCTTGCCATCGAGAATCTGGGCGCTCATGGCCCCATCCTCCCGGATGACCCCTCGCTTGTTCCAATTCGCGTCGGCGCCGACCGCGCGGAGGCGGGCGGAAAAGTTGCACTCGCACAACACCCGTGCGAACCGACTGGACAAAAAGTCGACGCTACGACGACGATGTCCGCGAACTGCCGCGGGCAGTGCCGGGGGGCAAATCGCTCATAAGCTGTGAAATCTCCTCCGTCGCGGGCCGCGTTGTCCCCGCACAGACCAACGGAGGAATCCCGCGATGAGCTTCGGTGAACCGAACAACCCCTACGGCCAGTAGCAGGGTCAGCAGCCGGGCTACGGCTACCCCCAGCAGCAGGGTCAGCAGCCGGGCTACGGCTACCCGCAGGCTCCCCCGGTCCAGCAGCCGTACGGCGGCGGCTACCCGGGCGTCACGGAGATGCCGGGCGGTGTGAAGGCGGCCCGCGTGATGCTCTTCGTCATCGGCGGCCTCCAGATCCTCGGCGCCATCTTCGCCGCGCTCGCCGCGGTCGGCGTCAGCGCCGCCAAGAACGACCCCGCGCTGAAGGACGACGTCCAGTTCCAGCAGGTGGCCGACTGGTCCGTCGGCGCGGTCTGGGGCGTCACCGTCCTGATCCTCGCCTGGGGTGTCCTCGCCATCGTGCTCGGCGCCAAGTTCGGCAGCGGCGGCAACGGCGTCCGCGTCACGGCCCTGGTCTTCGGCATCATCACTGCGATCCTCGGCATCTACCCGTTCGTCATCATCGGCCTGGCCCACACCGTGATGGCCATCCTCGTCGCGGTCTTCGTCGGCAAGGGCGACGGCTCGGCCTGGTTCAACCGTCAGCGCGCGCAGTACTGACCTACGCGCCGGCCATGCCGAAGGGGCCCGGTTCCGCAAGGAATCCGGGCCCCTTCGACATGGGCGCCCCGCAGGGTCACCCCACGCTCAGCTCCGCTTGAGCACGACGAACTGTCCCGACCGCGCCGACACCTCGTACCGCGCCTCCGGGTGCAGCTGGGAAGCGAGCTGCACCGGATCCGTCACCGGCTGGGACCAGCCCGAGGCCAGGTCGAGGGCAAGGTAGTCCGGGCTGACACCCTTCGCCCCGCCCACCCAGTAGACCTTGCGGTCCGCGGTGAGGTGCGCCATCAGCGTCACGTTCGTCTCGACGCTCGCCCCCGTCGGCACCGCGTCGACCGCCCGCCGGGCCTCCACGGTCCGGGCGTCCGTACGGTACGTCTCCGAGCGCAGCAGCTCCCGCAGCGGCAGGTCCAGGGCGATCACGATCGCGACGGCCGTGACGACCGGGACGACGACCTTGCCGTACGCCACGAGCCACGCGCGCGGGGAGGTCCGGACGGCGCGGACGCCGTCGACGAGGGCGAGGAAGACGATCGGCATCAGGATGGCGCTGTAGTGCCAGATCATCCCCCAGTGGTTCGGGTCCTGGGAGACGAAGCGCCAGCCGAGCGTCGGCAGCACGAGGAGCATCAGCGGGGAACGCAGGGCCAGGAAGCCGGTGATGCCGATGAGGAAGAAGACCATCTCCCACTTGACGCCGGAGTCCAGCGAGCCGAGCAGCACCTGGACGAAGGAGACGTCGGCACCCTCGCTCGACTTCTCGATCTTGGCCCAGTAGTCGTACTGGCCGACCCGGCTCGCCGCCGGGATCAGGACCAGGACCGTCAGGGCGAAGAAGGCGGTGCCGAAGGCGGCCAGCGAGGCGCCGAGGCGCTTCTGCCCCTTGAGGAAGAGGACGGCGCCGACCATCGCGACGGTGAGCCCCATGTCCTCCTTGACCAGGACCAGCGGCGCGGACCAGGCGGCGGCCGCCGTCCAGCGCCCGAGGAGCAGGGCGCGACAGGTCAGCGCGAGCAGCGGGACGGCGAAGGCGATCTCGTGGAAGTCGGACTTGACCGCCTCCTGGAGGCCCCAGGACAGCCCGTACGCGACGGTGAGCCCCAGACCGACGGCGCGGCTGCCGAGCACCTGGTGGGCGGTGCGCCCGACGACGGCGGCGGAGGCGGCGAAGAGCGCGGCCTGCGCGAAGAGGAGGGCGAGCGGGGAGGACCAGATCCAGTACAGGGGCGCGAGGAGCGCCGTTACGGGACTGAAGTGGTCCCCGAGTATGAGGAAGCCGGGGCCCTTGATGTCGACGATCGGTGCCCGGAACTCGGCGTAGGCCCGGACGGACTGGTTGAAGATCCCGAGGTCCCAGGAGGGCGTACGGAAGTGCGCGTACTGAACCCAGGAGTAGAGGAAGTAGAGCGCGCACAGCCCGCCCGCCACCAGGGCGTACGGGCGTACGGGCGCCTCGGCGAGCCCGCGCTCCGGCGGCTCGGCACGGCCGGTCTCCGGGGCGGAGGTCTCCACCGCCCCGCTCTGTACATCCAACACCGCGCCCCCACCCACCAGCCGCCGACAAAAGAGCAACCCATTAGACCAGAGCGCTCCGGCCCGCCCCCCGGCCCGAGGCGTTCCGCGTTCGAACGGACGGCCCGCCGGTACGTGATGTACCGGCGGGCCGTCCGTCGTACCGCTTCGATCAGCGGGGTCCGATCAGCGGGCTACGGTCAGCGCGGTCCGGTCAGTGCGGGCCGGTCAGCGGGCTTCGGTCAGCGCGGTCCGGTCAGCGGGCTTCGATCAGTGCGGTCCGTCAGTGGAAGAAGTGGCGCGTGCCCGTGAAGTACATCGTCACGCCCGCCTTCTTCGCCGCCTCGACCACCTGCTCGTCGCGCACCGAACCGCCCGGCTGCACGACCGCCTTCACGCCCGCCGCCGTGAGGATCTCCAGGCCGTCCGGGAACGGGAAGAACGCGTCCGAGGCCGCGTACGAGCCCCGCGCGCGCTCCTCGCCCGCCCGCTCGACCGCGAGCTTCGCGGAGTCGACGCGGTTGACCTGGCCCATGCCGACGCCGACCGACGCGCCGTCCTTCGCCAGCAGGATCGCGTTGGACTTGACCGCGCGGCACGCCTTCCAGGCGAAGGCGAGCTCGGCCAGCTCGTCGGCGGAGAGGGCGTCGCCCGCCGCCAGCGTCCAGTTCGCCGGGTCGTCGCCCTCGGCCTGGAAGAGGTCGAGGTGCTGGACGACCGCGCCACCCGAGATGGGCTTGATGTCGTCGATCATCGCGGCCGGGAAGCCCTCGACCTTCAGGACCCGGATGTTCTTCTTGCGGGCCAGGACCTCGACCGCCCCGTCCTCGAAGTCCGGAGCGGCGATGACCTCGGTGAAGATCTCCGCGACCTGCTCGGCCATGGCGACCGACACCGGCCGGTTCACGGCGATGACGCCGCCGAAGGCCGACAGCGGGTCGCAGGCGTGCGCCTTGCGGTGCGCCTCCGCGACGTCCTCGCCGAGGGCGATCCCGCACGGGTTGGCGTGCTTGATGATGGCGACACAGGGCTCGTCGTGGTCGAAGGCCGCGCGCCGGGCCGCCTCGGTGTCCACGTAGTTGTTGAAGGACATCTCCTTGCCGTGCAACTGCTCGGCGTTGGCCAGTCCGCCGCGCAGACCGTCGGTGTAGAGCGCGGCACTCTGGTGCGGGTTCTCGCCGTAGCGCAGGGACGACTTGCGCTCCCACGTCTTGCCGAGGAACTCCGGCAGCTCCGCGTCCTCGTCGGCCGCGTAGCTGTCGGTGAACCAGGAGGCGACCGCCACGTCGTACGCGGCGGTGTGCTGGAAGGCCTCGGCCGCCAGGCGCTTGCGCGTGGTCAGGTCGAAGCCGCCGCTCTGGGCGGCCGCGAGCACGTCGGCGTACCGCGCCGGGCTGGTGACGACCGCCACGGACGGGTGGTTCTTGGCGGCGGCGCGGACCATCGACGGGCCGCCGATGTCGATCTGCTCGACGCACTCGTCCGGGCTGGCGCCGGAGGCGACGGTCTCCTTGAACGGGTACAGGTTGACGATCACCAGGTCGAAGGGCTCGACACCCAGCTCGGCGAGCTGGTTGCGGTGGTCCTCCAGGCGCAGGTCGGCGAGGATGCCTGCGTGCACGCGCGGGTGGAGGGTCTTGACCCGGCCGTCCAGGCACTCGGGGAAGCCGGTCAGCTCCTCGACCTTGGTGACCGGGACACCGGCCGCGGCGATCTTCGAGGCGGTGGAGCCGGTGGAGACGAGGGCGACACCCGCCTCGTGCAGGCCGCGGGCCAGCTCCTCAAGGCCGGTCTTGTCGTAGACGCTGACGAGTGCGCGACTGATGGGGCGCTTCGTACCTTCGGCGGTCACGGGATTGTTACCTTTCGTCCCTCAATGCGGTAGCCGTGCCGGGCCAGACGCCCCACGACCTCGACGAGCAGCGAGCGCTCGACTTCCTTGATGCGCTCATGGAGAGCGTCTTCATCGTCCTCGTCCCGGACCTCGACCACGCCCTGGGCGATGATCGGGCCGGTGTCGACGCCGTCGTCGACGAAGTGGACGGTGCATCCGGTGACCTTCGCGCCGTACGCGAGTGCGTCCCGCACTCCATGGGCACCGGGAAAACTGGGCAGCAGCGCCGGGTGGGTGTTGACGACCCGGCCGCCGAAGCGGGCGAGGAACTCCTTGCCGACGATCTTCATGAAGCCAGCCGAGACGACGAGGTCGGGCTCGTGGGCGGCGGTGGCCTCGGTCAGGGCGCGGTCCCACTCCTCGCGGGTCGCGTGGTCCTTCACCCGGCAGACGAAGGTGGGGAGACCGGCACGCTCGGCCCGCTCCAGACCCGCGATGCCGGTGCGGTCGGCGCCGACGGCGACGATCTCCGCGCCGTACCCCTCGGGATCGGCGGCGATGGCGTCGAGCAGCGCCTGAAGGTTGGTGCCGGAGCCGGAGACCAGGACGACGAGGCGGGCGGCGGCCACTGGGTCACTCTTTCCGTGGTGTTTGTACGGTCGCACGAATGAATCGTGCCTCTGGATACGGGGAACCCTACGAAGGACCCGACCGTCAGCAACGATACCGGCACACGGGAAGGCCCCCACGGGACGGGGGCGTGGCCTGGGGGTAGCGTCGGGGTTCGACGACAGTTCAGCCCGTAGTTGAGACAGCAGTTGCGACGACAGAGGGAAGACGTTCAGCAGATGCCGGAACGCCAGTCCACGGACGACAACAACCCGTTCGCGCCGCCGCCCGAGGGGCAGCCGGACCAGCCGTGGCAGCCGCGGCGGCCGGAGGGCTCGGGCGACGACCCGTCGTCCGGGGCCCCCGACGGCTCCGACCGCTCCGGAGCCCCGGGCCGCTGGAGCAGCCGCCAGCCCGGTCGCTCCTCCGACGGCTTCGGCCGACGCCCGGAGCGCCCCAGCGGCCCTGACGGTCAGGGCCAGGGGCCGGGACCCCGGTGGGACCCCACGGACCCCACGCAGCGGCGGGCGCGGTACGCGCTGCTCGCGGGCATGTGGGCGTTCTTCTTCGCGATCTTCGACATCCCGGAGCTGGCGATGCTGCTCGGCGCGCTGGGCATGTACTGGTCGATCAGCGCCCTGCGGTCCAAGCCGAAGGCACAGACACAGGGGCAGGCTCAGGGTCAGGCCCCGGCGCCCGACCCGTCACACGTCCAGCCGCAGCCCCTGTCGGCGAGCGGCCCGCAGCCGCCCGCCCAGCCAGGGACCTCGCGCATCGCGGCCCGCGCACAGCGCACGGCCGCGGTGAGCGGTCTGGTCGCCGCGGTGCTGTCCCTGCTGATCGTGGCCGGTGGCTTCACCCTGCAGATGGTCTACCGCGACTTCTACACCTGCCGCGACGACGCTCTGACCAGGTCGGGCCAGCTTGCCTGCAACGACCTGCTGCCGGAACCGCTGCGGGAGCCGTTCGGCGTACCGAAGTAGGTCCGCTCTACGCGTCGCCGTCAGGAGCCGCCTGCGCCCGAGGCGGAGCCTCGGGCGACGGAGACAGAGACAGAGCCTCGGGCGACGGGGGCGGGGGCGGGGGCGGCAGGGGCAGCGGCGGCAGGGCCGGTTCCCAGGCCGCCGGCAGGTAGTCGTACGGCTCGAACCCCGCATCGTCGTCGTCCTGCTCCGCCTCCTCGGGGAGCAGGACGGATACGGGCACAGGCACGGGCACGGGTGCCGGTCCGGGCGCCGGAACGGGGCCCGGAGCCGTGACGGAGGCCCTCGGCGGCTCCGGCGCGGGCGCCGGCTTCATGCCGCGCCGGGCCCAGGCCCGTACCCCCAGCGCCATCGGCACCCCGACCGCCGCGCACCACAGCACCGCCGCCGCGCCGGCCTGCCACCACACCGGGCCGAACTCGGCCAGCCGGCCCGTGCCGAGCGGGCCTCCCGCGGCCGCCGCGAGCAACGCCGTCGCCGCCCCGCACACCCAGGCGCCGATCAGAGCCGTCAGCACCGTGCCCCGGGCGGTCCAGGTCCGTGCCGAGCGGCCCACACCCGTCCCGAGGATCACGGCCGCCACCAGCGGGACCGCCGCCGCGGCCCAGTGCGGCCAGCCCCCCCGGCCCTCGGCGGGGAGGGCGGCGAGCAGCGGGAAGGGCGGGACGGCCGCGGCGCCGGTGAGGCCCAGGGGGGTCGCGGACGCGCCCGTACCGAGCGCGAATCCGGGGCCGAGGCCGTAGGACGCACCCCACACCGCCGCGTTCGGCACCAGCGCGGCAGCGAGGAGCAGGACCGACACGCGCCCCGACCACTCCCCCGAAGGCCCCGCGAGTCCGGCGAAGGACTCGTGCGCCGCGCCCGCGTGCCAGACCAGCGAGGCCGCGAACACGACGGCCCCACCGCCCACCAGGGCCACGACCGCCGGTCCGGCCGCGCGCAGCGCCACTGCCGTCTGTTCCTGCTCGGGCAGAGGCCGCCCGGCCGCCGTCCAGACGCCCAGACCCGTCGCCGCGGCCACCGTTGCGGGCAGCCACAGTCCTGCGGCCACCGGGTCCGCGGGCAGCGGACCGCTGGCCGCGTAGACCACGACACCGACCGCCACCAGCAGATATCCGCCGGCCATGGCGGCCACCGCGGCGCTCGCGGACGACCGGGACCCGGTCGTCTCCTCGGTGTACGGCTCCATCGTGTCCCGCGCGGCCCGGTGCAGGAGCCAGCCCGGCAGGACCATGAGCAGCAGGGGCGCCACACCCACGGGCGCGCCCGTCCCCGCCATGGCGCCCGCGCGGACCAGGTCGACGCCGTGGGCGAGCAGCCACAGCCCGGCGGCCGTGTGCAGGGCCCCGCCAGGCCCGCTGTCCGGGTACGGCGAGCTGATCCACAGCGCTGTCACCAGGACCGCCAGCGCTCCGAGGCCGAGCCCCGCCGCGACCCCGCCGCGCACGAAGGCGGCCGCCAGGGCGGCGGACCGGCCGCTCCGGACCACGGTCTCGGCTGCCGGCGAGGAGGGCCGTTCGGTCAGATGGGTCACGCGCCCATGCTGCCAACGACACGCGCTTTTCTCGCGTAACAGGCAAAACGCCGTTGTGTCGCTCAAGATACGTTTATGTACTTTTCCGCCCGGAACCCTGCGGGAGGTCGTCGTCCATGAACCGGAGCATGCCCTCCCCCAAGGAGCGGCGCAGACTGCGCGAGGCCAGAGGTTTGAGCGAGGACCAGGTCGCGGAGGCCATGGGCGTCACGCGGGCGACGGTCCGGTCCTGGGAGACCGGCCGCACCTCGCCACGGGGGCGCAAGCAGGAGGCGTACGTAAAGCTGATCGGCGCGTACGACGAGCAGCGCACGCCCTCCGACCCGCCGCAGGCCGCCCCGAACACCCACACCCGTCCGAGAGCCGCGACCAAGCGTGCGGCTAAGCCGCCCAAGGCCCCCGCGGCAGCCGCCCTCGGCCTCGGCGGAGGCCTCGGCGCCTTCGGCGGCGGCGGCATCGGCGGCGGCATCGGCAGAGGCCAGGCCCTGCGGGCCGTCCGCGCGGGCTCCCCCGGCGCCCAGCAGCCCCCGGAGAGACTGAAACCGGTGGAGACTCCCCCGCTGCCCCTGCGCCCGCCGGCCGAGCAGCCCTCCCGGGATCGTGCCGCCGAGGCCCCCGACGCTCCCGCCGGGCCCATCCCCACCGCGGCTCCCGCCGAGCCTGCCCTCGCCGCCGAGCCCGCCCTCGCCGCCGAGGCCCCCGACGCTCCCGCCGGGCCCATCCCCACCGCCGAGGTCCGCACGGCCCCCGCCGAGCCCTCCTTCACCCCGGAGGAGGCCTTCGACGCGCTCTACGCCCACGCGGCGCCCGGACTCCTCCACCAGACGTACCTGCTCACCGGCCGCCGCCGGCTCTCCCGGGAGTCCGTCGAGCGCGCCTTCCAGCAGGCCTGGCAGCGCTGGCCCGAGGTCGCGGTCGACCGCGACCCGGTGGGCTGGGTGCGGGCAGCGGCGTACGAGTACGCGCTCTCCCCCTGGCACCGGCTGCGCCGCACCCACAGACACCCGGACGCCCCGCCCACCGACCCCGGGCGGCGCGAGCTGCTCGGGGCGCTCCTGGAACTGCCGCCGCCATACCGCCGTACGGTCCTGCTCTACGACGGTCTCGGCCTCGACCTGCCCGATACGGCGGCCGAGACGGAGGCGAGCACCCCCGCCGCCGCCAACCGCGTCATGCACGCCCGTACCGTCATCGGAGAGCGTGTGCCCGAGCTCGCCGACCCCGACGCCCTCCACCGGACGCTGGGCGAGCTGGTCGCGGAGACCCCGACGGCGGCGCTCGCGGAGGCGCGGTCCGTACGGGACGGCAGCGAGCGGAGCAGCCGGATGTGGACGCGCGCGGTGGTGGGGGTGACGGCGGCCCTCATCGCGGTGACGGCCCTCACGGCCGCGACCGCGCCGACGCAGTACCTGCCGCTGATCCACCCCGGGGAGACCGTCAACGGCGTCCCGGTCCGCGGCGGCTCGCCGAAGCTCAGCCCGGAGGACGTGAAGCTGCGCGACAGCCTCCGCTCCCAGCCCCACAACGGGCCGGAGCGGCTGATCCCCGACCCGCACTGACTCCCGCCCCGCGGTACGCCGATGGGCCCCCCCCCCGCCCGGTCTCCCGGGCGGGGGGGGGGCCCACCTGTGCGGTTCAGACGCTGTCTCAGCCCGCGAGGCTGTGCTTAACCGGCCAGAATGGCGCGCGCCAGCTTGGCGGTCTCGGTCGGCGTCTTGCCGACCTTGACGCCGGCGGCCTCGAGGGCCTCCTTCTTCGCCTGGGCGGTGCCGGAGGAGCCGGAGACGATGGCGCCGGCGTGGCCCATGGTCTTGCCCTCGGGCGCGGTGAAGCCCGCGACGTAGCCGACGACCGGCTTGGTGACGTTCTTCGCGATGAAGTCCGCCGCACGCTCCTCGGCGTCGCCGCCGATCTCGCCGATCATGACGATCAGGTCGGTGTCGGGGTCGGCCTCGAACGCCGCGAGGGCGTCGATGTGCGTGGTACCGATGACCGGGTCGCCACCGATGCCGACGGCGGACGAGAAGCCGATGTCACGGAGCTCGTACATCATCTGGTACGTCAGCGTGCCGGACTTCGAGACCAGGCCGATGCGGCCCGGCTTCGTGATGTCGCCCGGGATGATGCCGGCGTTGGACTGGCCCGGGGTGATGAGACCGGGGCAGTTCGGGCCGATGATACGGGTCTTGTTGCCCTTCGACTGCGCGTACGCCCAGAAGGCGGCGGAGTCGTGGACGGCGATGCCCTCGGTGATGACGACGGCGAGCGGGATCTCGGCGTCGATCGCCTCGACCACGGCGGCCTTGGCGAAGGCCGGCGGGACGAAGAGGACGGAGACGTTGGCGCCCGTCTTCTCCATCGCCTCGGCGACGGAGCCGAAGACCGGGACCTCGGTGCCGTCGAAGTCGACGGACGTGCCGGCCTTGCGCGGGTTCACGCCACCGACGATGTTGGTGCCGTCACCCAGCATGAGCTTGGTGTGCTTCATGCCCGTGGCACCGGTCATGCCCTGGACGATGACCTTGCTGTCCTTGGTGAGGAAGATAGCCATGGTGTGCTTGACCTCGTCCCTTACTTCGCAGCCGCGAGCTCGGCGGCCTTGTCGGCCGCGCCGTCCATGGTGTCCACACGCTGCACGAGCGGGTGGTTCGCGTCCGACAGGATCTTGCGACCCAGCTCCGCGTTGTTGCCGTCGAGGCGCACGACCAGCGGCTTGGTGACCTCTTCGCCCTTGGAGGCGAGGAGCTCCAGCGCCTGGACGATGCCGTTGGCGACCTCGTCACAGGCGGTGATGCCACCGAAGACGTTGACGAACACGGACTTGACGTCCGGGTCGCCCAGGATGATCTCCAGGCCGTTCGCCATGACCTCGGCGGAGGCGCCGCCGCCGATGTCGAGGAAGTTGGCCGGCTTCACGCCGCCGTGGTTCTCACCGGCGTACGCGACGACGTCCAGGGTCGACATGACCAGGCCGGCGCCGTTGCCGATGATGCCGACCTCGCCGTCGAGCTTGACGTAGTTGAGGTTCTTGGCCTTGGCGGCAGCCTCGAGCGGGTTGGCTGCGGCCTTGTCCTCGAGGGCCTCGTGCTCCGGCTGGCGGAAGTCGGCGTTCTCGTCGAGAGACACCTTGCCGTCCAGGGCCAGGACGTCGCCGGAGGCGACCTTGGCCAGCGGGTTGACCTCGACGAGGAGCGCGTCCTCGGCGATGAAGGTCTTCCACAGGGTCACCATGACCTCGGCGACCTTCTCGGCCACCTCGGCCGGGAACGCCGCCTGGGCGACGATCTCGCGGGCCTTCTCGATCGTGACGCCCTCGTTGGCGTTGACCGGGACCTTGGCCAGCTTCTCGGGGGTCGTCGCGGCGACCTCCTCGATGTCCATGCCACCGGCCACGGAGGCCATGGCGAGGAAGGTCCGGTTGGTGCGGTCGAGGAGGTACGAGACGTAGTACTCCTCGAGGATCTCCGGAGCGGTCTCCGCGATCATCACCTTGTGGACCGTGTGGCCCTTGATGTCCATCCCGAGGATGTCCGTCGCGCGGGCGACGGCCTCGTCCGGGGTGGCGGCCAGCTTCACGCCGCCGGCCTTGCCGCGGCCGCCGACCTTCACCTGCGCCTTGACGACCGACTTGCCGCCAAGACGCTCGGTGGCCTCGCGCGCCGCCTCAGGCGTGTCGATGACTTCACCGGCCAGCACCGGTACACCGTGCTTGGCGAAGAGGTCCCTCGCCTGGTACTCGAACAGGTCCACGCGCGTCCGTCCCTTTTCTGATGATCGCGGTTCGTTGTCTGCGTGGGCGTGCCGCGGAGGGCAACGTGACTGCGCTGTCACAAGGGAGGCGTACACGGTGTCCGTGGACGCGGCATGTCCGTCTCGCAGGTTATCCCCGCAGGCCGTGGGTCCCTAAATCGCAGATCACACCTCAGCGGTGATACGGGTCACAGATCGTAGGGGTTCCGGGGCGGTCCGTAGGGGACCCAGGCGGTGACCTGGGGGCGCCTCGCACAGGTGGGAACAGGGGTGTACGGCCCTCACGGCGCGCCCGGACGCGGGGTGAGGACCCCGAGCATCCCGATGTGATATGGGCCTCAGTGTGCCCGCGCGCACCCGGTCAGGTGGTGGATCGGCTACGGATTCCGCAGCGTCTGCGCCGTGTCCGGCACGGGCAGCGGCCGCTTCTCGATCGCCGCCGCCATCACCTCGGGGAAGAGGTCCGGGGTGCAGGCGAAGGCGGGGGCGCCGAGCGCGGCGAGCGCTGCCGCGTGCTCGCGGTCGTAGGCGGGGGCTCCCTCGTCGGAGAGCGCGAGGAGGGCGACGAACTGCACGCCGGACGCCTTCATGGCCGCGACCCGTTTCAGCATCTCGTCGCGTATACCCCCTTCGTAGAGGTCGCTGATGAGGACGACGACAGTGTCGGCCGGCCGGGTGATCTGGGACTGGCAGTAGGCGAGGGCCCGGTTGATGTCGGTGCCGCCGCCGAGCTGGGTGCCGAAGACGACGTCGACGGGGTCGTCGAGCTGGTCGGTGAGGTCGACGACCGCCGTGTCGAAGACGACGAGCCGGGTCGCGATCGACCGCATGGAGGCGAGGACCGCGCCGAACACGGAGGCGTAGACGACGGAGGCCGCCATCGAGCCGGACTGGTCGATGCAGAGGACGATGTCCTTCTTGACCGACTGCGCCGCCCGGCCGTAGCCGACGAGCCGCTCGGGAACGACCGTGCGGTACTCGGGCAGGTAGTTCTTGAGGTTGGCGCGGATCGTGCGGTCCCAGTCGATGTCCCGGTGCCGGGGCCGGCGGATCCGGGCCGAGCGGTCGAGCGCGCCGGTGAGGGTGGCCCGGGTGCGGGTGGCGAGCCGCTTCTCCAGGTCGTCGACGACCTTCCGTACGACCGCCCGGGCCGTCTCCTTGGTCGTCTCGGGCATGACCTTGTTCAGGGAGATCAGCGTGCCGACGAGGTGGACGTCCGCCTCGACGGCCTCCAGCATCTCGGGCTCCAGGAGGAGGGTGGAGAGCCCGAGGCGGTCGATGGCGTCGCGCTGCATGACCTGGACCACAGAGCTGGGGAAGTACGTCCGGATGTCGCCGAGCCAGCGGGCGACGGAGGGCGCGGAGGCGCCGAGTCCGGCGGACCGGTCACGCCCGGCGCCGCTCGCCCCGGTCTTCTTCGCCCCTCCTCCGTAGAGCGCGGTGAGGGCGCCGTCCATGGCGGCGTCCGTGCCGGTGAGGGAGCGGCCGGTGCCGTCCGCCTCGCCGCCGCCGAGGACCATGCGCCAGCGGCGCAGCCGCTCGTCGTGCCCCGCTCCGTCGATCGTTCTGGTCATCGGTCCGCCCCCGCCATGTCGATGTCTTCCAGGATCAGCGCGAGCACCGGCAGGACTCCGTCGGCCCGCTCGTCGTCGAGGCCGGTGCCGAAGCCGGGCAGGCCGGCCTCCGTACGGCCGGATGTGGCGGACGGGCCGCGGGCGACCAGCTCGCCCAGGGTGCGGCGCACGCCGGGCTCGTACGCCGAGAACGTACGGCGCAGCAGCGGCAGGACGTCGGTGAAGGCGTCCGCCGTGACGCCCGTCAGCCATGTGTCGACCAGCGCGAGCAGCCGTTCGTCGTGGACGAGGAGCATGCCTCCGCCGGAGGCGCCGCCGACGAACCCCTCGATCCAGGCGGCGGCGTCGGCGGGCGGGGTACCGGGCGAGAGGGCGAGGCCCATGAGCCGCGCGGCCTCGTCCTCGTCGAGGCCGCCCTCGTCGAGGAGCAGTCGGGCGGCCCGGCCGCGGATGGTGCCCGGCACGCTGTCGCGGGCGGCGAGCCCGCGCAGGACGCCGGCCCATCTCCCGGCAAGCTCCGCGCTGTCGGGGAGCAGCTGGAGCGCGCCGTGGACGCCGTCGAGATGGCGGCGCATCTCGACGGCGGCGTCCGTGTCGAGCCCTGTGCAGACGGGCGGCAGGCCGACGCAGATCCGTTCGGCGAGCCCGGCCGCGACCTCGGCGAGCGCGGTGGTGTCGGTGGCGCGTACGTCTCCGTAGCGCAGGGAGCGGGCGAGCGCGGGGAGGGCCTGGGCGAGGTGGGCGACGTCGGTGTCGAGCGCGGCGCGGTCGGCGAGGGCCGTCATGACGACGGGCAGGGCCGCGCCGAGGCCGCCGAGCAGGCACTGCTCGGCGAGCGCGGTGACATCGGCGAGCGACGTCGCCTCCAGGGCGCGGGCCTCGGCCTTGGCGGTGGCGGCGGATTCGACCGTGGTGCCCCAGACGCCGGCCTCGGCGACGCGGACGTGCAGCTCGGGCTCCCAGCGCAGCCGCCAGCTCTCCCGGAAGGTGCCGGTGCTGCCGCGTCCTGCGACGGGTGTGCCCCAGCCGACGGCGAGCAGGGTGAGCCGGTGCAGCATGCGGCTGCGTGCCGCGTCGTTCTCCTTGCGCAGGTCCAGCTCCAGCTCCCGCTCCTGCGCCTCGGGCTTGAGGCGCAGGCCGCGCTGGAGCCGGGCGAGGTCGCGCTGGAGCGGTACGGCGGGGGCGGCGGCCGGGACCTCGCCGAGGACGTCGCCGACGACGAGGCGGTCCCGCACGAGGTCGAGCCGCAGGTCGGAGCCGTCGCACATCACGGCCCGTACGGCGTCGGTGGTCTCGCCGAGCCCGGCGAGCGGTCTGCCGCGCATCGCCGCGAGGGTCTCCGCGAGCCGCACGGCCTCGATGACATGGGCGGAGGAGACCATCGTGTCCTCCGCCCTGAGGAGGCCCGCGACCTTGGTCATCCAGCGCTCGATCGGACGGTCTGGGGCGGCGAAGAGGTGTGCGTACCAGCCCGGGGCGTCGATGCCGGCGCCGTATCCGGAACGGCGGGCGAGGCGGCGGTGGGTCCAGGGCACCCACGTCATCTCGGTCTTCACCTTGGGCAGCCCCTTGAGCAGGGCGCGGTCGGCGGTGGCGGTCGTCCTCCGCAGCAGCGCGGGGACGTGCCAGGCGCCGCAGACGACGGCCACGGCGTCGTCCCCGAACTCCTTGCGGGCGGCCCGGAGCTGGATCCGCATGTACGCCTCGCGGATCAGGTCGCGCGCGTGCCCGCCGTGGCCGTACGTCTCGCGCAGGGCGCCCATGGCGTCGGCGAGCGCGCCGAAGGGGGCGACGGGGTCTGCGGCGCCGCGCAGCTCGACCACGTCCTCCCACCAGCGCTCGGGGTCGTCGTAACCGGCGGCGCGCGCGAGTTCGGCGATCGGGTCGATCCGCAGCCCCTGGTCGGCCTCGTCCTCCTCGCCGTCGCCCCAGGTGGGGTCGGTGGCGGCGAGGGTGTGGGCGGCCGGGAGGTCGATGAAGCGGACGGCGGCGCCGTGGTCGAGGGCCCAGCGGATCGCCACCCACTCGGGCGAGAACTCCGCGAAGGGCCAGAACGCGGCCCGGCCGGGGTCGTCCACGGCGTGGGCGAGCAGGGCGACCGGCGGCCGCATCCCCTCGTCACCGGCGAGCGGGAGGAGGGCGTCGGCCTCCGGCGGCCCCTCGATCAGTACGACCGCCGGCTGCCGCGCCTCCAGCGCCCCGCGCACGGCCCGAGCGGACCCGGGCCCGTGATGCCGCACCCCGAGAAACAGCACCCCGGACCCACCACAGGACACAGCCGCCCCTCGAGAACGCCCCGCCCCGATACGCCCCTCCTCGGAAGGCGTCGCGGCGGACGTCGCGGCGACGGCAGGCGCGGACTCGGCAGACGTGCCCCCGGCAGAGGCGCCTCCAGCACGCCCCGCCCCGCTACGCGCCGACCCGGCAGGCGCCGTACCAGCGGGCGCCGACCCGGCAGGCGCCGTACCAGCGGGCGCCGTACCAGCGGGCGCCGTTCCAGCGGGCGCCGTTCCAGCGGGCGCCGTTCCGGTACGCGCCGACCCGGCGGGCGCCGTTCCCGCGCCGGTTTCCTGAGTTGCCGTCATCGACGGGTGTGCCTCCGCCGTCTGAGACGTCGTCATACGCTCACCTCGCGGCAGGCGCGGTAGAAGTCCTTCCAGCCGTCTCTCTCCCGGACGACGGTCTCCAGGTACTCCTGCCAGACGACGCGGTCCGCGGCCGGGTCGCGGACGACCGCGCCGCGGATGCCGGCGGCGACGTCGGCCGGGCGCAGCACCCCGTCGCCGAAGTGGGCGGAGAGCGCGAGGCCGCCGGTCACGACGGAGATGGCCTCGGCCGTGGAGAGCGTCCCCGAGGGGGACTTGAGCTTGGTGCGGCCGTCCGTCGTGATCCCGTCGCGCAGTTCGCGGAAGACGGTGACGACCCGCCGGATCTCCTCGACGCCTTCGGGCACGGCCGGCAGGTCGAGCGAGCGGCCGAGCTGGTCGACGCGGCGCGCGACGATGTCGACCTCCGCATCCGGCGTGGCGGGCAGCGGCAGCACCACGGTGTTGAAGCGGCGGCGCAGCGCGCTGGAGAGGTCGTTGACCCCGCGGTCCCGGTCGTTGGCGGTGGCGATGAGGTTGAAGCCCCGTACCGCCTGGACCTCCTGGCCCAGCTCCGGCACGGGCAGGGTCTTCTCGGACAGGATCGTGATGAGCGTGTCCTGTACGTCGGCGGGGATGCGGGTGAGCTCCTCGACGCGGGCGGTCAGCCCTTCGGACATGGCGCGCATGACGGGACTGGGCACGAGCGCGTCCCGACTGGGTCCGTGCGCCAGCAGCTTGGCGTAGTTCCAGCCGTACCGGATCGCCTCCTCGGGCGTCCCGGCGGTGCCCTGGACCAGCAGCGTCGAGTCGCCGCTCACGGCGGCCGCGAGATGCTCGGAGACCCAGGTCTTGGCGGTGCCGGGCACGCCGAGCAGCAGCAGCGCCCGGTCGGTGGCGAGTGTGGTGACGGCGACCTCGACGATGCGGCGCGGTCCGACGTACTTCGGTGTGATCACCGTTCCGTCCGGGAGCGTTCCGCCGAGGAGATAGGTGGCGACGGCCCACGGCGAGAGCTGCCAACGGGCGGGCCGCGGCCGGTCGTCGGCGGCGGCGAGCGCCTTGAGCTCGTCCGCGAAGGCCTGTTCGGCGTGCGGCCGCAGGACCTCGGAACCGAGGTCTGCGACGTCTGGGGCGGCGCCCGCCCCGGTGTCGGTTCCGGCACCGGGCACGGCGCTCGCGATGGTTTCGGACACGGTCATGGATCCCCCTCCAGATCGTTCGACCTGATGTGGGATCCACCGTGCACCATGGCACTGACAGTCGCCCCCGGCCGCTGTCCGGAGGGGCCGAAACCGGCTGTGCCCGCGGCCTCAGCCGGCGATCGGGGAGACCGCGACGCAGCCTCCGGCCATCGCCTCCGGGCCCTTGGCCTCCTTGATGACCTTGCCCTCGTGGATGACCTTGCAGGTGAGGTCGGACGGGTCGAGCGCGATCGGCATGACGGCCGCCGGCATGATCCCCTTCAGGGTCACCGTCTTCTTCCACGGCGTGGCCGGCTTCGTCTCCTTCTCGAGCTTCGGCTCCATGGCCGTACCGCTGCCGCCGTGGTACTCGATCGACTCGACGCCCTTGCCGGAGACCTCGTAGGTGACCTCGAAGGTCTCGTTCACGGCCTTGTCGACCTGGTCCGCGGCCTTGTCCGCGGCCGAGCAGGCGCCGAGGCCGAACGCGAGACCGGTGACGGCGAGCGCCGAGACGGCGGTGCGGATGGTGCGCTTCATGAGGGGTCCCCCTGGTACGAATCGTGTGGCGGGTCGGTGGGCAGAAAATCGCAAAGGTAAGGCAAAGTCAAATATCCGGCTTCCCTCTCTCCGTGTTCGAACGCGCAGGTCAAGTCCGTTGTCAGTGGGGCCCCCTACCGTCGGGGGCATGAACACACAGGGGGTGCGCTGGACGGCGGATCAGGTGCTGGCACTGGCTCCTGACGACGCCTCGCGCAGAGCGGGAAGCAAGCTCGGCACGGCCGGACCCTGGTCGGGTACGGGCAGCGGCGACGGAGCCGTGTGGGGGCTGTGCAGGGGCAGCGGCAGCAAGCCGTACAGGACGGTCGTCGACACCACGGGCCCGGCGTACACGTGCAGTTGTCCCAGCCGGAAGTTCCCGTGCAAGCACGCGCTGGGGCTGCTGCTGCTCTGGGCGTCGGACACGGCGGCCGTCACCGGCGCCGACGTGCCCGACTGGGCGTCCGGGTGGCTGGAGGGCAGACGCGAGCGCGCCGCCGTCCGCGCGAGGAGCGCGGACGGCGCGGGTCCGGCAGCCCCCGCCGATCCCGAGGCCGCGCGCCGCAGGGCGGAGCGGCGCTCGGCCCGGATCACCTCGGGCGCCGAGGAGTTGGAGCAGCGGCTCGCCGATCTGCTCCGCGGCGGCCTGGCCTCGGCGGAGCAGTCCGGGTACGGCCTGTGGGAGGAGACGGCGGCCCGCATGGTCGACGCCCAGGCGCCGGGACTCGCCGGCCGGGTGCGGGAGTTGGGTGCCATTCCGGGCTCGGGCCGGGGCTGGCCGGTCCGGCTGCTGGAGGAGTGCGCGCTGACCCATCTCCTCGACCGGGCCTGGCTCTCGGTGGACCGCCTCCCCGATCCCCTCGCGGCGACGGTACGGACCCGGGTCGGCCTGACGGCCCCCGTCGAGGGCCCCTCGGTGCGGGACCACTGGCTCGTCCTCGCCCAGTACGACACCGGTGACGGCAAGCTGACGACACGGCGCATCTGGCTGCACGGCCGCCAGACCGGGCGCACGGCCCTGCTGCTCTCCTTCGGAGCGGTCGGGCGCGCGCCCCAACTGGCGCTGCCCGTGGGGGTGGTGATCGACGCCTCGATCGTGCCGCACACGGGCGCCGGAGCGCTCAGGGCGGAGCTGGGAGAACGGTTCGCCGCCCCGGCCCCGCTCGACGCCCCGCCCCGCGGCGGCACCGTCGGCGACGCGCTCGCGGCGTACGGCCACGCCCTGCGGGAGGACCCCTGGCTGGACTCTTGGCCGGTGACGCTCTCCGACGTCGTACCGATACCGACGGACCACGGCTGGCAGCTCGCCGACGCGGCCCCGTCCGCGGACGGCGGCGCGGCGCTGCCCATCAGCGGGCCCGCACTCGGGCGGCCCGGCCTGTGGCGGCTCGCCTCGGTCTCCGGGGGTGGGCCGGTGACCGTCTTCGGCGAGTGCGGACACCGCGGGTTCACCCCGCTCGCCGCCTGGTCGGCCGACGCTCCCGGCGAGACGGTCCCGCTCCACTGACTCCGTACGCCCGACCTCGTACGACATCCCCGACCCGACTCCGTACGCCCGACGACAGCCTGGAGGCCTCCATGGACGCCTGGGAAGAACTCGTCACCTCGGCGCTGCTCGGCACGGATCGCCGACCGCCCGCGCTCCCCGTGACGGCCGCCGGCGGGGCTCCCGTCGCCCTGCTCGACGCCGCCGCGCTCCACACCGTACGGCGCAGGGCGGGCCTGCGACCCGGGCCCGCCGCCCCGGCGCCCGAGCCCGCGCCGGAGGACCACCGCCGCCCCCTGCCCGAGGCCGCCCGCCACCGCCTCGGTCAGCTGCTCGCGGGCCGCGTCGCCCCCGCCCCGTCCGGCGGACGGCGCGGGGCCGCGCCCGACCTCGCCGAGCTGCTCCCCCAGTGGCTCGCCACCGCCAACGAACACGGCTACAAGGCGCCCGCGTCCACCCTGCCCGCTCTCCTCGACGCCGCCCGCGCCCGTACGGACCTGCGGCCGCAGGCGCTGGCCCTCGCCGGACCGCGCGGGCTCTGGCTGGCCCGGCTCAACCCGGACTGGAAGTTCGCGCTGCGCGGGACGGGAGGCAGCGCCGCGCTCCCCGACGCCCGGGACCGAGAGGCGGTCGAGGCGCTCTGGGAGGAGGGCCTGTTCGCCGAGCGGGTCGCGCTGCTCGCCTCCATACGGGCCCGGGATCCCGCCGCCGGTCTGGCCCTGCTGCGCTCCACCTGGACGGCCGAGCGGGCCGAGGACCGGCTGATGTTCCTGGACTCGCTGCGGGCCGGACTCTCCGGCGCGGACGAGGATTTCCTGGAGGAGGCCCTGTCCGACCGCAGCCGTAATGTGCGGTCCACCGCCGCCGAACTGCTCTCCGCCCTGCCCGAATCGGCCCTCGCCGACCGGATGGCGGGCCGCGCGTCGTCCTGCGTCTCCCTGGACCGTACGGAAGGGCCCGCGAGGATCGTTGTCGAGGCGCCGCACGAGTGCGACGCCGAGATGCAGCGGGACGGAGTCGTCGCCGTCCCGCCGACGGGCCGGGGTGAACGGTCCTGGTGGCTGGGCCGGATCGTCGAGTCGGCGCCGCTGTCCTGCTGGCCGGAGCGGTTCGGAGGGCGTGCCCCCGAGGAGATCGTCGCGCTGCCGGTCACGGACGACTGGGAGGGCGAGCTGCACGCCGCGTGGTGCCGTGCCGCCGTCCGCCAGCGGGACGCAGACTGGTCGCGGGCACTGCTCGGCGCCCCGTCCGCCCCGCCGGCGACCGGCCCGGGCACGTCGTCCCTGGCGGAACGGGCGAAGCTGCTCTCGATACTCCCGCACGAGGAGCGGGCCCGCTGGGTCGCCTCGTTCATAGCGGCCCACGGCCTGTCGGAGGCCTTCCAGCTCCTCGGGGTCTGCACGGTGCCCTGGTCGGAGCCGCTGGGCGGGGCGGTGATCGACGCCCTGGACATCGCGCGGGACGCGGGCAGCTACCCCTGGAGCTTCAGCGGAGTGATGGGCCTCGCCGAACGCTGCCTCTCGCCCGACGAGGCCGCCCAACTGGAATCCCTGACCGCCCTGACGACGGACCCGGAGGACGCGTCCCCGGGAGCCGGGGGGTACTGGTCGGAGGCGTTCCAGCGCCTGGTGTCGACGCTCCGCCTGCGCGCGCAGATGCAGACGGAGCTCATGGAGCCGACGGATCCGGCAACCCCACCGGGGTAACCGCGGGGCAGTGCGGCGGATGCCCCGATGGGCGGCGGATTGAGCCGTACGGGTGAAAACCCGTCGCCGTCCCGGCCGCCCGAGCGCCCCGGCGGCGACGCGTCCGCCGGAGCGGCGCGTCCTCCCGGGCGGCGCGTCCTCCGGGGCGGCGGTCCTCCGGGGGCGGCGCGCTGCCGCCGGCGACGGGAGCGCCCCGGCGCGGAGGCGCCACGACGACCGCCTGCGCAGCACGGCGGGACACGTGGCGGCAGGGGACGTCAGACACGGCCGGACACGTGGCGGCACGGCGTCAGGCACGACGGGACACATCGCGGCACGACGTCAGACACGGGGTCCGACACATGGGGGCACGACGGAACGGCTCGGGCACGACGGCCTGGCACCACGCGCGGCGCCAGGCGCGGGCAGCGCGGCGGCGGCCCGCCCCGCGCCACCCGCGCGCGCCGCCCCGTCCTGGCCCGTCCTGGCCTCAGGCCCTACGCCGCGACGCGGACGTTCGCGTTGACCCACTCCACGATGGACGTCGTCGTCGCACCCGGGGTGAAGATCTCCGCCACGCCCTTGTCCTTCAGCGGCGCGATGTCGGCCTCCGGGATGATGCCGCCACCGAAGACCTTGATGTCCTCCGCGTCGCGCTCCTTCAGGAGCTCCAGGACCTTCACGAACAGCGTGTTGTGCGCACCCGAGAGGATCGACAGGCCGATCGCGTCGGCGTCCTCCTGGATCGCCGTGTCCACGATCTGCTCCGGCGTCTGGTGCAGACCCGTGTAGATGACCTCCATGCCGGCGTCGCGCAGTGCCCGCGCGATCACCTTGGCCCCGCGATCGTGGCCGTCGAGACCCGGCTTGGCCACCACCACGCGGATCGGACCGGTCACACCCATCACTGCCTCCACATGCGACCCCCGCGCTTCATTGCCGGGGAGGTGAACGAACGTTATCGCCAGCATCCCGCACGCCGCTGTTTCGCGGTGGGCAGCGAGGGGGAAATCACACGGTGGGACATTGTTCGCCTGCGCCGGACCCCCGGGCCCTCCTCCTGGGCCCACCAGCCGCAAGGGTCGTGCGCAAGGGAGCCGCAACGGGGTAGCCGTACGTCCGGGCCGTCAGCCGGGGGCCCGGACGTACGGCTCACCGGACTACCGTTCGGCGCCCGCGTGCCGCTCGGAGGTCGCCGATGGAGCTCACCAGGCTCACCAAGGTCACCACAGCACTGAAGGCCAACGCCCTCGAGCTGGCGATCCTCACCGGCCATCTGCTCCTCTACCCCTCCGGCATCGTCTCCGAGCGCCCCGAGCCCGCCGCCGACCCCGACGCCGCGCCGGGGGCCGAGACCGAAGCCGGGCGCCCCGTCGTCCTCCTCCACGGCTTCGTGGACAACCGCAGCGTCTTCGTCCTGCTGCGCCGCGCCCTGACCCGGCACGGCCGTCACTCCGTCGAGTCGTTCAACTACTCTCCGCTCACCTGCGACCTGCGCGCCGCCGCCGAGCTCCTCGGCCGCCATGTCGAGGAGGTCTGCGCCCGCACCGGCCGGCACGAGGTGGACCTCGTCGGGCACAGCCTGGGCGGCCTCATCGCCCGCTATTACGTACAGCGCCTGGGCGGCGAGGCGCGGGTGCGGACGCTGGTCATGCTCGGCACCCCGCACGCCGGCACCACCGCCGTCGCCTGGGTCGGAGCTCATCCCCTGATCCGCCAGATGCGCCCCGGCTCCGAGGTGCTGCGGGAACTCGCCGAGCCCGCTCCGGGCTGCCGGACGCGCTGTGTCAGCTTCTGGAGCGACCTGGACCAGGTGATGGTCCCGGTGGAGACGGCGTGCCTCGACCACCCGGATCTCCGCGTGCACAACGTTCAGGTCAGCGGCATCGGCCATCTCGCCCTGCCGGTGCATCCGACCGTCGCGGCGGGGATCTGCGAGGCGCTGGACATCGACGAGCCCGGCGCCACGCCGGAGGCCGAACCGGGTGCCGCGTCCGTCGCCTGAACCGGCACGGCTTCAGGAGGTGTGACGACCCACCAGAAGGCGCTTGTTCTTCGAACGTTCCTCGAACACAAGCCAAAGCTCTTCCCCGGGGCCGCCGAAACACGGCCGATTGCCCGTTTCCTGTGGAACCAAAACCCTCGGAAGATTGTCGGTCGCGTATACCGCCGGGTACAGTCGCGCCACTGCTTAACCCCGGGACACCCTCTACGGGACTGCCCCGGACTGGTCCTGCCGCCGAGGCGAGAGAGAAGTTGGTGAACGACCAGCACCCCCACGCCGGATACGTCGGAGACGACGCCCACAGCGCCGGCGGCTTCGCCACGGACCCGCTCTTCGGCGCCCTTCCGGGCGGTTACGACGCCGGTCACAGCGGCCAGTACGACACCACACAGTGGAGCGGCAGCCACCAGTGGGAGTCCGGCGCGTACGGGACCACCGGCCAGTACGCCACGACGGGTCAGTACGACACGACCGGCCAGCACGACACCGGCGGGCAGTACGACACCACCGGGCAGTGGGACGCCTCCGCCTGGAACGAGGCCCAGCAGACGGGTCAGTACGAGAGCGCACACTTCGCCTCGTACGACACCACCGGCCAGTGGACGACCCCCGCCTTCGAGACGGGCACGTACGACGCCACGGCCTGGAACTACGCCACGGCGCAGCAGGACGTCCTGGTCGCCGACCCCGTCGTTCCCCAGCAGTACACCCCCGAGTACGACTTCGTCCCGGCGCCCGAGGCGCAGGCCGAGCAGCCGGACGCCTACGAGGCACCGTACGAAGCGCCCCACGAGGACACGTACCAGCAGGCGTACGAGGAGACGTACGAGCAGCCTCACGAGGCGCCGTCGTACGAGCAGCCTCACGAGGCGCCGTCGTACGAGCAGCCTCACGAGGCGCCGTCGTACGAGGAGTCGCCGTACGAGGAGTCGCCGTACGAGGAGTCGCGCGAAGGCGACTACACCTACGAGTACGACTACGAGGCCGCCGCGGAGTCCGAGGACCCTGCCACCGAGTTCCCCGAGGAGTCTCCGGCCGCCCCGGAACCCGCCCCCGCCGTCGCGGCCGCCACCGTCGGCCGCCCCGTGCGCCGCTCCTCCGGGGGCAGCCGAGGCCGTCGCCGTACGCCCACCAAGCGCTCCGCGCTCCTGACCGTGGCCGTCCCCTCCGCCTGCGTGATGGGCGTCGCCGGGATCGCCGCCGCCTCCGTCGGCGGGCTCGCGGACCCGGGGGCCGACACGAAGGACGACACGACGGCGCTCGCCGCCGCCGACCCCGCCTCGGTCAAGCCGGTCGCCGCCAACAACGAACTGGACACCCAGCTCGCGGCGCTCAGCGCCGACGCCCGCGACTTCGGCGACCGCGCCAGCCGCACCCAGGAGCGCATCGACCTCAAGGCGCGCCAGGAAGCGGAGAAGAAGAAGCGCGAGGAGGAGGCCGCCCGCAAGGAGGCCATGCGCCCCAAGTTCGCGCTCCCGGTGAAGCTGCACCAGCTCAGCGCGAGCTACGGCCAGGCGGGCGTCAACTGGATGTCCGTGCACACCGGCATCGACTTCCCCGTCCAGTACGGCACGAAGGTGATGGCCGCGACCGACGGCACGGTCCGCACCCAGTGGAACAGCGCCTACGGCAACATGGCGATCGTGACCGCCCCGGACGGCACCGAGACCTGGTACTGCCACCTGAGCAGCACCAAGATCCGCTCGGGCAAGGTCAAGGCCGGCGACGTCATCGCGTACTCCGGCAACTCGGGCAACTCCACCGGTCCGCACCTCCACTTCGAGGTCCGTCCGGGCGGCGGTGCCGCGATCGACCCCGAGGCGTGGCTGCGCAGCCACGGTCTCAGCCCGACCGGCTGACACGTCCGTAGAACCATGGACGAGGGCCCCGGCCGAAGCCTGGGCCCTTTTCCGCGTACCGTCCTACAGCTTCTCGACCGGCGCGTACCGCAGCAGCAGGCGCTTGGGCTTCTCGTCGCCGAAGTCGATCGTCGCCTGCGCGTCGGCGCCCGCGCCCGTCACCTGCATGACCGTGCCGAGGCCGAACTGGTCGTGCGTGACCCGGTCGCCGACCTGGAGCGTGATCACCGGCTTGTCGCCGGTCCGCCGGGTCGCGAAGCCCGAAGGTCCGGAGCGCGCGCGGGAGGAGGAGAGCGAGGACGTGATTCCCGAGGTCGGCCCGGCGGGCTTGACCATGGGACCGGTCCGCTTCCACTCCAGATACGACGCCGGGATCTCCTCCAGGAAACGCGAGGCCGGGTTGTACGAGGGCTGACCCCAGGCGCTGCGCATCGAGGACCGCGTCAGATACAGCCGCTCGCGGGCGCGGGTGATGCCCACGTACGCCAGCCGCCGTTCCTCCTCCAGCTCCTTGGTCTGGCCGAGCGCGCGCATGTGCGGGAAGACGCCGTCCTCCATGCCGGTCAGGAACACGACCGGGAATTCGAGGCCCTTGGCGGTGTGCAGGGTCATCAGCGTGATGACGCCCGACCCCTCCTCGTCCTCGTCGGGGATCTGGTCGGAGTCGGCGACGAGCGCGACCTTCTCCAGGAACTCGGCCAGGGTGCCGGTCTCCTCCTCGCCCCTCTCCTGCTCGAACTCCAGTGCCACGGCGGCCAGTTCCTGGAGGTTCTCGATACGGGTCTCGTCCTGCGGGTCGGTGGAGGCCTGCAGCTCGGCGAGGTACCCGGTCCGCTCCAGGACGGCCTCGAGGACGACGGCCGGGCCGGCGCCGGAGTCGACGACCGTACGGAGCTCCTCCATGAGGGCGTTGAAGCGCTTGACCGCGTTCGCGGACCGCGCCGCCATGCCGTACGCCTCGTCGACCCGCTTCAGCGCCTGCGGGAAGGTGATCTTCTCCCGGAGGGAGAGGGCGTCGATCATCGCCTCGGCGCGCTCGCCGATGCCGCGCTTGGGTACGTTCAGAATGCGTCGCAGCGGCACGTTGTCCTCGGGGTTGGCGAGGACGCGCAGGTAGGCGAGGACGTCGCGGACCTCCTTGCGCTCGTAGAAGCGCACGCCGCCGACGACCTTGTAGGGCAGGCCGACGCGGATGAAGATCTCTTCGAAGACACGGGACTGGGCGTTGGTCCGGTAGAAGACGGCGACGTCTCCGGCCTTCGCGTCACCCGCGTCCGTGAGCCGGTCGATCTCGTCGGCGACGAACTGGGCCTCGTCGTGCTCGGTGTCGGCGACGTAGCCGGTGATCTGCGCACCCGCGCCCGCGTTGGTCCACAGGTTCTTGGGGCGGCGCGACTCGTTGCGCTCGATGACGGCGTTGGCGGCGGAGAGGATCGTCTGCGTGGAGCGGTAGTTCTGCTCCAGCAGGATCGTCGTCGCGTTCGGGTAGTCCTCCTCGAACTGGAGGATGTTGCGGATGGTCGCGCCGCGGAAGGCGTAGATCGACTGGTCCGCGTCACCGACGACGCACAGCTCGGCCGGCTCCAGGTCCTCGTAGCCGGTGCCGACCAGCTCCCGTACGAGGGTGTACTGGGCGTGGTTGGTGTCCTGGTACTCGTCGACCAGGACGTGACGGAAGCGGCGGCGGTAGTGCTCGGCGACGTCCGGGAACGCCTGGAGCAGGTGGACCGTCGTCATGATGATGTCGTCGAAGTCCAGGGCGTTGGCCTCGCGCAGCCGCGCCTGGTACATCCGGTACGCCTCGGCGAGCGTCTTCTCGAAGCCGTCGACGGCCTGGTCGGCGAAGGTCTCCTCGTCGATCAGCTCGTTCTTCAGGTTCGAGATCTTGGCGCTGAAGGACTTCGGCGGGAACTTCTTCGGGTCGAGGTCCAGGTCGCGGCAGACCAGTGACATCAGGCGCTTGGAGTCGGCGGCGTCGTAGATCGAGAAGGAGGACGTGAAGCCGAGCTTCTTGCTCTCCCGGCGCAGGATGCGGACGCAGGCACTGTGGAACGTCATGACCCACATGGCGTTGGCGCGCGGGCCGACGAGGCGCTCGACGCGCTCCTTCATCTCACCGGCGGCCTTGTTGGTGAAGGTGATCGCCAGTATCTGGCCGGGGTGGACGTGCCGGGTGGCCAGAAGGTGGGCGATGCGGTGGGTGAGCACCCGGGTCTTGCCGGAGCCGGCGCCCGCGACGATGAGCAGCGGGGTGTCGGTGTGGACGACGGCGGCGCGCTGCTGTTCGTTCAGCCCGTCCAAGAGCGCGGCGGCGTCCACGACGGGGCGGGCGGCTCCGTCGCGGTAGTACGCGTCCCGGGTCGGCGGCGCGTCGAAGCGACCCCCGAAGAGGTCGTGCGGGACCTCCTCCGCGGCCGGGGCGCCGTGCGCGTGGTGCTCGTCGTCCTCGGGCGGGGGCGGGGGCTCCTCCGAGGAGTGGTTCTGGAGGCTCGCCAGGAAGCTGTCGTCAAAGAGGCTGCTCATCGCACTCACGAGTCTAGGCCGCCGCACCGACAGCCCGCCCCCACCTCCCGAAGTGACCTAAATATCACGGAGGGTGACCGTCCGCTTCAGGTCACGAAAATGTATCGGGCATATCGAACATCGGCCTTCACAGCACCCTCACCGGTTGGCTAGCGTGCTCGCCCAGGCAGCCCGTCCGCTCCGACGGCGAAACGCGCCGAGCGGGCCGCTCACGCCGAAGCCGGCCCTGCCCTGCGGCAGTTGACGCCGGTCGTTCCCCTCGGCGGCCACGGAAGGAGATGCCGGTCTTGGCGTCCCATCGCAAGCCGCGCACCACCCGATCGCACTCCCCCGCCGTCGGGGTCACGACGGCGGCTCTCGCCGGGGTCACGCTGCTGACCACGCAGAGTGCCCAGGCCACGCCCGCCGCACCGGCCAAGCCGACGGTGGAGGAGATCCAGAAGAAGGTCGACGACCTGTACCGGCAGGCGGGCACGGCGACGCAGGAGTACAACCGGGCCAAGGAGGCCACCGACCAGCAGCGTCGCAAGGTCGACGGGCTCCTGGACGACGTGGCCCGGCGGACGGACGAGATCAACGAGTCACGGCGGGCACTCGGCTCGTACGCGGCGGCGCAGTACCGGGCGGGGGCCGTCGGCCCGACCGCCGCGCTGATCTTCGCGGACAGCCCGCAGTCGTACTTCGACCAGACCCACCTCATGGACCGGCTCACCGAGCGCGAGCGCAGCGCGGTGTCGGAGTACGAGAGCAAGCGGGTCGCCGCGGCGAAGCAGCGCGCGAAGGCGACGAAGAGCCTGGAGACCCTGACCGAGTCGCAGGCGACGCTCCGTACGACCAAGCAGACCGTCCAGCGGAAGCTGGGCGAGGCCCGGACGCTGCTGGCCCGGCTGACGGCCGAGGAGAAGGCGCGGCTCGCGGAGCTGGAGCGCAAGCGGGAGGCGGAGGCGCGGCGCAAGGCGGAGGCGCGGGCCGAGGCGGAGGCCGCGGCCAGGGCCGAGGCGGAGGAGGCCGAGCGGCGCCGGCAGGCGGAGGCGGCGAAGGAGCAGCAGCCGACCGCGCCGACGCCCGGCGGATCGACCGGTGGATCGGCCGACTCGACGTACGCGGCGAAGGCGGAGAAGGCGCTGGCCTTCGCCCGTGCCCAGATCGGCAAGCCGTACGTGTGGGGCGCGACCGGCCCCAGCTCGTACGACTGCTCGGGGCTCACCCAGGCCGCCTGGCGGGCCGCGGGCGTCGACCTGCCCCGTACCACCTGGGACCAGGTGGAGGTGGGCACCCGGGTCGCGACGGACGATCTGCTCCCCGGGGACCTCGTCTTCTTCTACGACGACATCAGCCACGTCGGTCTCTACATCGGCGGCGGCAAGATGATCCACGCGCCGAAACCGGGCGCGAACGTCCGCGAGGAGTCGATCTACTACATGCCGATCTACGGCAGCGTCCGCCCGGCCTGAGCCGGCTCCTGCCCCCGGCCTGCGCCCGTTCCGTCAGGCGTGCGCCCGTTCCGCCAGGCCTGCGCCGGATCCGTCAGACGTGGGGCCGTTCCGCATGGCCTGCGTCGCCGGATCCGTCAGGTCCAGAGGGTCGCGATGAAGATGTTCGCGATCGTCAGGCCGCCGACAGCGGCGAAGAGGCCCCTGTCGACCGTCGCGCCCAGCTCGTCGTCTCGCTTCACGTACACGAGGGCGAGGATGACGACGAGCACCGCCATCTTGATGCCGATCTTCACGTTGTTGACGCTCTGGTCGTCCGCCTGATTGAGGCCGACCAGAGCGATGCCGGTCACCAGCATGGTGAGCGCGCCGTGGAGCATGGCGGGCGTGAAGCGGGCCGTACCCGCGCCCATCGCCTTCATCTGGGTGAGGAACCCGCCGAGCAGCGAGGCGATTCCGATGATGTGCAGGGCGACGAAGACATTGATGAGTACGTCCATGGGGCGGAGCCTAACCGGGCACATAGCACCCCCGTTCGGCCGGGTCCAGCTTGTCCGGCTCTTCGGTCACGCCCGCGCCGGAATGCGGCGCCCACCCGTCGCCGCAGCCGGAGGGGAACGGTCCCGAAGGGACAACTGGCGCCAATAGCGATCAAGGCCCCGCCGCCGCGTGACGGGCAGGTTTAGCGTCCTCCCCCAGGTGGCCGGCTCCCCACCACCGTCGGTCTTCCGGCGGAGCCGGCCGCCCCCGCCGAGAATCCGGCGATGGGCCGTCTCCCCTGTGCGGTCCATCGCCGGACCCGGTGGGCAACGACCCCCACAGGGAGAGGATGTGACCCGCCCTCGTGGCAGCGCACCGGAAGCCCAGGAACTCCCCCCTCGGTGGCCAGGCGGCACGGACCGCCGCCACGCTCGCCCTCGCCTCCGCGGCCACGGCGACCGTCTTCGAGGGCTCCGGGCACGCCGAACCCCGGCTCACCCCGGCGCAGGTCAAGGCGAAGGTCGACCGGCTGTACCAGGAGGCCGAGGTGGCCACCGAGAAGTACAACGGCGCGAAGGAGAAGGCGGACGCGGCGCGGGACGCCCTCGACCGGCTGCGGGACGAGGCCGCGCGGAGGACGGCCCGGCTCAACACCGCACGCGACGGGCTCGGTTCCGTCGCCGCCGCGCAGTACCGTTCCGGGGGCCTCGACCCCGCCGTGCAGCTCGCGCTCACCTCCGACCCGGAGCAGTACCTGGAGCGCGCCGCGCTTGCCGAGAAGGCCGGCCAGCGGCAGGCGGCGACCGTCACCTCGGTACGGCGCGAGCTGGCCGGGATCAGGCAGCTGAAGGCCGAGTCGGACGAACGGCTGACGCAGCTGCGCGGGCACGAGGCCGATCTGCGACGCCAGAAGGCGGCCGTGCGGGGCAAGCTCGACGAGGCGCGCTCGCTGCTGGCCCGGCTGACCGCCGAGGAGCGGGCGCGGTACGAGGCGGCGGCGTCCGGGGCGGGGCGGGGTGACACCGACGGCTCCTCCACGGGTACGCCAGGGAGCCGGGCCGACCGCGCCTCGGGGATCCGCGGTCCGGTGACGGCGCCAAGCAGCCGTGCCGCGCAGGCGATCTCCTTCGCCCGTGACCAGCTCGGCAAGCCGTACGTGTGGGGCGCGACGGGGCCGTCGGCCTACGACTGCTCGGGGCTGACCCAGGCCGCCTGGCGCTCGGCCGGGGTGGCGCTGCCCCGGACGACGTACACGCAGATCAACGCGGGGCAGCGGGTCTCGCGCTCCGAACTGGCCCCGGGCGACCTGGTGTTCTTCTATTCCGGGATCAGCCATGTCGGGCTCTACATCGGCGGCGGCCAGATGATCCACGCGCCCCGGCCGGGCGCGCCGGTGCGGGTCGCGCCGATCGACGAGATGCCCTTCGCGGGGGCGACCCGCGTCTCATGACGCCCGTGCCTCACGACGCCCGCGCCTCCTGACGCCCGTGCCTCGTGGCCCCCGTCCCGTGACGCCCATGCCTCGTGACACCCGTGCTCGTGGCCCCCGTCCCGTGACGCCCGCGTCTCATGACGCTCTCCGTCGTGTGAGGCCCTTCGGCCCGCTCGGGGCTCAGACCAGTCGGCGGGCCGTCGCCCAGCGGGTCAGCTCGTGCCGGTTGGACAGCTGGAGCTTGCGCAGCACCGCGGAGACATGCGACTCGACCGTCTTCACCGAGATGTAGAGCTGTTTGGCGATCTCCTTGTACGCGTATCCCCGGGCGATCAGCCGCAGGACCTCACGCTCGCGCTGGGTGAGCCGGTCGAGGTCCTCGTCCACCGGCGGGGCGTCGGTGGAGGCGAACGCGTCGAGCACGAACCCCGCGAGCCGGGGCGAGAACACGGCGTCGCCCTCCTGGACACGGAAGATCGAGTCGACCAGGTCGGTGCCCGTGATCGTCTTGGTGACATATCCCCGGGCGCCGCCCCGGATCACCCCGATCACGTCCTCCGCGGCGTCCGACACCGAGAGGGCCAGAAAGCGCACCGGGTTCTCGGGCGCCGTCATCAGGCTCGTGCAGCGGCGCAGCACCTCCACGCCGCCACCGCCCGGCAGGTGCACGTCGAGCAGGACGACCTCGGGGCGGGTCGCGGTGATCACCGTGACCGCCTGGTCGACGTCGGCGGCCTCCCCGACCACCTCGACGCCAGTGACGTCGGTCCGGCCGATCTCGGCCTGCACCCCCGTACGGAACATCCGGTGGTCGTCGACGAGCACGACCCGCACCCGACGTTCCGTGGTCGGCGCCGCCGTCGTCCCGGTCCCGGTCTGGTCGCTCATCCGTCCGCCCTCTCCATCTCAAGCTCCACTTCGGTGCCGCCGCCCGGTACGGACCGAAGCCGGGCCGAACCGCCGTTGCGCTGCATCCGGCCGATGATCGATTCTCGTACGCCCATCCGGTCGTCGGGCACCGCGTCGAGGTCGAAGCCGGGGCCGCGGTCCCGCACGGAGACGAAGACCGTACGGCCCTCGACCTCCGCGTAGACCTGCACCGCCCCTCCCTCGCCACCGTACTTGGCGGCGTTGACCATCGCCTCACGCGCGGCCTGCATCTGCGCGGCCAGTTTCTCGTCGAGCGGGCAGTCCCCCACGACCACCACCTCCAGCGGGACGCCGTGCTTGTCCTCCACCTCGGCGGCGGCCCGCTTCACAGCCTCGGCGAGCGTCTCGGGCTCCTCGCTCTCGTCCTTGCCGTTGCCCTCCGGCTTGTACAGCCAGTTCCTCAGCTCCCGCTCCTGGGCACGGGCCAGTCGGCGCACCTCGCCCGGCTCCTCCGCGTTGCGCTGGATCAGCGTGAGCGTGTGCAGGACGGAGTCGTGGACATGGGCAGCGACCTCGGCGCGCTCCTGCGCGCGGATCCTCATGGTCCGCTCCTCGGACAGGTCCTGCGACATGCGCACCAGCCACGGCCCGGCGAGCAGCGCGATGCCGGTGAGCACGGCTATCGCGGCGGTGAGCGCCGTGCCCAGCTGGGCCGCGGAGCCCCGGACCACCATGAAGACCGTGAGCCCCATGCCGACGAGGGCGACTCCCGCGAAGCCGCGGGCGAGCTGAAGCGTGCGCCGACGGCGGCCCGGCTCGGTCCAGCTCTCGCGGCGGGCGTTGTCCGCCTGCCGCCAGACGAGGACGACGCCGACACCGATGAGGAGCGTGGGCCAGACATAGCGGTCCGTCCGGTTGCCCCAGTCGATGTTGCCCGCGAAGACCGCCGCGCCGATCGCCAGCGCGATCAGGGCGAAGATCTGCCCCCGGTCGGGCTTGCGCAGCCGGCGTCTGCCGTCCGCGGTGGTCTCGAATACGGGGCGGGGCGTGCTCCGGCCGCCGACGCCGAGCGGGACGACGATCCAGAACACCGCGTACAGGAGAGTGCCCAGACCGTCCGCGAGGAGCAGGACCAGGAACAGGACGCGGACCCACACCACGGGCAGTCCGAGATGTCCCGCGAGGCCACGCGCGACACCGCCGAGCCACCGGCCGTCGGCGCTCCGGTAGAGCTTGCGTACGGGCGGTTCGTCGGTCTCGGTGACGTGGGCGGCTGCTGGCATGCACCGATCGTCACACGTGCGGCCGGGCGGGTACATCAGGGTCGACCCCTGAGATCGCCCCTAGGAAGCGACCCCTGGGACGTTCTCGGGGTGGACCGCCTCCGGAATATCAGGGTCGGGCCAGGGTCGGTCCCGGTGCCGCGGCGGGACGGCGGCCGTCACCATGGACGCATGACGAGTTCGACGCCTTCTTCGCACGAGGCCCCGCCGCCGGCGGAGGCTCCCCCTGTCGCGCCCCTGCGCCGCTCGCGGCAGCACCGGGTCGTGGCCGGTGTGTGCGGTGGCCTCGGCCGGCACTTCGACCTCGATCCGGTGATCTTCCGCATCGCGATCGGTGTGCTGTCCGTGACCGGCGGCTTGGGGCTGATCTTCTACGGCTTCGCGTGGCTGCTCGTCCCGCTCGCGGGCGAGGAGGAGAACGAGGGCCGCAGGCTGCTCTCGGGCCGGGTCGACGGCGCCGCGCTCGTGGCCGTGCTGATGGCCCTGGTGGGGTGCGGCGCCCTGCTGTCGATGCTGCGCAACGGCGGGACGCTCGCGTTCGCGGTGATGCTGTCGATAGCGGTGTGCGGCGCGGCGGTCTGGTCCCAGCGGCGCGCGCAGGTCACCACGGGCGAGGCCGAGGGTCGCATGGACGCGGCGACGGCGGCCGCGGTCGCGGAGGCTCCGCCGGAGACGAAGGCGCCGCCGCTCGTGGAGTTCCCCTCCTGGTGGAAGGACCCCATCGTCAAGGACGGCTCGACGGGCAAGGTCGCCATCGGCTACCTCTGGGGCCCGCACGGCACGGGGCCGGACGGCCGGCTCCCGAACGGGGAGATCCCGGTGCCCGGCAGCCAGTGGGGCTCGGCAGACCCGGCGTACGGGCGGCGGCCCGAGGCGGCGGCGGTCCGGCGTGGGCCGCGCTCCATCGGCGGCCTGGTCTTCCTCCTCGCGCTGCTCGCGGGCGGCCTCGGCACGGGGCTGTCCTGGGAGACGCATCCGCTCGGTACGAGCCTGCAGATCGGTCTGGTCGCCACGCTGGCGGTGTTCGGCCTCGGCCTGGTGGTCAGCAGCTTCCTCGGCCGGACCGGGTTCGGCACTGTCTTCCTGACCGTGGTCGCCGCGGGCCTGCTCGCGGTGGCGGCCGCGCTGCCGAAGGAGATCTCCACGGAGTGGGCGCGTACGACCTGGAGACCGGCGTCGGTCGCCGCCGTGGAGCCCCGGTACGAACTGGGCACCGGCGTCGGGACGCTCGATCTGTCACGGCTCGCGGTCCCGGCCGACACGACCGTCGACACGGAGGCCGCGGTCGGCGCGGGCAGACTGGAGGTGATCGTGCCGAAGAACGTCACGGTGAAGCTGCGGGCGCAGGTGGGCCTGGGCGATCTGCAGCTGCCGCAGCAGCGCCCCGAGGACATCGACATCGCGCCCGACCGCGACGAGCGCCGGACGCTGCCCCCCGCCAAAGGCACCACGCCCGGTGGAACGATCGACCTCTCGCTGGAGGTCGGTCTCGGACAGGTGGAGGTCACCCGTGCTGCTTCATGAGTTCCGACCGGGCCGCCTGATCGCCGGCGCGACCGCCCTCGCCCTCGCCGTCCTCTACGCGGGGGACGCCGCGGACGCCTGGGAGACACCTTGGTACGAGGTGATCCCGGTGCTCTTCGGCGGTCTGGGTCTGGCCGCGCTGGCGACCTGGGTGGCCTACCGGGTGCGCCGCCGTTCGGCGAGAGCGGCGTCGAGCGAGAAGTACGCGGCCCCGGCGAGCAGGAGTGGGAGCCAGGACATGAGATAGGCGAGATCGTTCCCGTAGTAGTACGGGTCGACCTGCCAGCTCACCGTCAGCCAGAGGCTCAGGGAGATCAGCGCCCCGCCGAGCGCGGCCACCCGGGCGAAGAGGCCGACCAGGGTGCCGATGCCGACGGCCAGTTCACCGAAGGCGATGGCGTACCCGAAGGCGACGGGGCTGTTGAGCGCCAGGTCGACGAGGGCCGGGATGGCCGAGGTGTCCCGCACGCCGCGCATCATCTCGCCGATGGAGCCGGTGCCGGTGTCGGACATGAAGGCGGAGTCAGTGAGCTTGTCGAGCCCGGCGTACACGAAGGTGACGCCGAGGAAGACACGCAGCGGCAGGAGCGCGTAGTGCGAGGCGGCGGCCTTCCACGCGGTGAGCCTGCCGGACCGGCCCGGACCGCCGGAGCCGCCGTGACCCCCGCGCCCGCCATGACCGCCGTGACCGCCGCCTGGCGTTCCGTACGGACCGTTCGAACGGTCCGGGCCCGTGGGGCCGGAAGCCCCGGGCGCCCCTGCCGTTCCATTGCCGTGCTGTTCCATCGTCGGCCTGCCTCTCCACGCCACTGTCCGCGGAATCGATTGTCCCCGGACCCCCTCCCCGTGGATACGTGGGGAACACGCGGATTGTTCAGTCGACGACGTCGATCGTGACCCGGTTGGTCTCCACGCCGGAGGCCGTCACCACCGACACCTCGACCCGCCCCGGCTCCACGTCGACCGGGAGCGGGACGGTCAGGACCGTGTCCGTGGGGTTGGCGAAGCCGCCGGGGACGGGGACCAGGGGAACGTGCGCGTGGACGGAGCCGATACGCACGACCAATCGGGTCAGCGGGTCCGGTCCCGCGGCCCCGGCCGGGACGAAACCGGTCCCTCGGATCTCGATGTCGTCACCGGTGCGGATCGCGGCGTCCAGGTCGCCGGCCTCGCGGGACCGGACGACGGAGAGGATCGCGGGCCGGCCGCCCCCGGTACACGTGACCGCGAGGTGCCCGGCCGCCGCCACGGCGACGAGGAGCACGAGGGACCACGGCACCTCGGGCAGACGGTCGGGGTCGCGCCCGAGCCGTACGGCGGCGAGGACGAGGACGGCGCCGGAGACCAGGACGTGGGCGATGTCGGTGAGGCTGCCCCGGCCGTCGTCGTCGCAGAGCAGATCGGCGGCGCGGGGGCGGTCGGCGCGGATCTTCTGCAGTCTCTGACCCACGACGCGGGCCCACACGATCCGGCGGGCGGCGACGGCGACCGCCGCCGTCAGCCCGAAGACGGTCAGCAGTCCGGCGCCGCGGCCGATGCCGAGACCGACCCGGTCGGCGCCGGTGACCAGACGCAGCGCGAGGAACAGCACGGTGTAGACGGCGAAGAGCAGCCAGCCGGCTGCCACCGCACGGGAGGTGGAGAGCCGGTTGTCCTCCCCGATGAGTGGGGCGAGAACGCCGCCGCGCGCCCGGTGGGCATGTGCGGCGAAGGTGAGCGGGGCGGCGAGGACGAGCGCGGCGAGAAGTCCGGCCGTACGCGACCCCGTCCATCCGGTGCCGATCGCCGTGAGGGCCTGTCCGAGGAGCAGGGCGAGCACCGCGCCCCAGACGGCGCCGAGCGTGGCGTACCGGACCCGGCGCAGCCAGGCGTCGCCCGCCGCGTGGCCCCGCGCCGCGACCGCGCGGGCGGACTGGGCGAGCGCGTCGGAGACCCACTGCCGTGAGGCGCCCGGCGAATGCGCGACGGCCACGGGCACACCGTGGCCGGCCGCCAGCTCGTCCCGCCGGGCGAGGAAGGCGGCTACCGCGCGCCGGTGACCCGCGCGCCCGCTCTCCGCGCATCCCGCGGGGTCACCGCACTGTCTCGCCTCTTGCACCGCCACGGTGTCCACTTCCCGATCTGTCCGTCAACTGGCCGTTGAGTACTGGGAATTGTGTCGCACCGAAGAGCCTCCGGCCCGCTCCGTGCGCCCCGCGCGAGAGTGATTGAACAGTCATCACATTGACGTAAGACAGTTAAAGACAGTGAAGGGCGGTGCTCTACGACAGCAGTTCGGGCTCGGCGCGGCTGATTCCGCGCCACAGCGGCTGGTAGTTGATCCAGGCGGCGAGGTCGGTGCCGAGCTGTTCACGGGTGGCGATCGCGTCCTTGTGCCCGATCGGCACGGGCTTCCCCGCGGCCCGTGCGGTCAGCTGCACCCGGGCGCACCGCTCCATGGCGATGAACCACCAGGCGGCGGCGTCGACCGAGGTCCCGACGGTGAGCAGGCCGTGGTTGCGGAGCACGATCGCCTTGTACGGCCCGAGCGCGGTGGCGATCCGCCGCCCCTCCTCGGGGTCGACGGCGACACCGGTGTACGCGTCGTAGAGCGCGTGGTCCTGGTAGAAGCCGCAGGCCTCCTGGGTGATCGGCTCGATCAGGACACCGAGCGCGGCCAGCGCCCTCCCGTAGCTGGAGTGGCTGTGCGCGACGGCGACGACGTCCGGCCGGGCCCGGTGCACCTGGGCGTGGACGGCGAAGGCCGCCTGGTTCACGGGTGCGGCACCCCACACCACCTGCCCGTCCCCGTTGACCAGGACGAGATCGCTCGCGGTCAGCTCGGCGAAAGGCGCGCCGAAGGGGTTCACCCAGAAGCAGTCGGCGTGTTCGGGGTCCCGGGCGGTCACATGACCGGAGACGCCCTCCTCGTACCCGAACCGCCCGAAGAGTCTGAGCGCGCCCGCGAGTCTCCGCTTGCGGTACGTCCGCTCCTCGTCGACGGTCGCGTGGACGGGCGGCATCGCGACATGGAGCTGATCGACGGGTACGGGTGCCGGTGTCTCGCTCATGCGCGGGAAGGTAACGCCGGGCCGTACAACTGACCAGACAGATCACACGACGAAGGCGCCGGACACGACGAAACCGCCGCCCCCGGACGACGGGGGCGGCGGTTTCACACGTACCGGAGTTCACACCCGGACGGGAGCGACCAGCGGTGCTACTCCCACTCGATGGTGCCCGGCGGCTTGCTCGTCACGTCGAGCACCACGCGGTTCACATCGGCGACCTCGTTGGTGATCCGGGTCGAGATCCGCGCCAGGACGTCGTACGGCATGCGGGTCCAGTCCGCCGTCATGGCGTCCTCGGAGGAGACCGGACGCAGGACGATCGGGTGACCGTACGTCCGGCCGTCGCCCTGCACACCCACGGAACGCACGTCGGCGAGCAGCACGACCGGGCACTGCCAGATCTCGCGGTCGAGACCGGCGGCCGTCAGCTCCTCACGGGCGATGGCGTCCGCCTCGCGCAGCAGGTCCAGGCGCTCCTTGGTGACCTCGCCGACGATACGGATGCCGAGGCCGGGACCCGGGAACGGCTGCCGCTGGACGATCTCCTCCGGCAGGCCCAGCTCCTGGCCGACCATGCGGACCTCGTCCTTGAAGAGCTGGCGCAGCGGCTCGACGAGCTCGAACTCCAGGTCCTCGGGGAGGCCGCCCACGTTGTGGTGGGACTTGATGTTCGCGGTGCCGGTGCCGCCGCCGGACTCGACGATGTCCGGGTAGAGCGTGCCCTGGACGAGGAACGCGACGTCCTCGCCGGCGCCCGCCGACTCGGCGACGATCTCGGCCTGCGCCTGCTCGAAGACGCGGATGAACTCGCGCCCGATGATCTTCCGCTTCTCCTCGGGGTCGGAGACCCCGGCGAGCGCGGAGAGGAACCGCTCCTGCGCGTCGACGACCTTCAGCTGGACGCCGGTCGCGGCGACGAAGTCCTTCTCGACCTGCTCGGTCTCGTTCTTGCGCATCAGACCGTGGTCGACGTAGACGCAGGTGAGCTGCGAGCCGATGGCCTTCTGCACGAGCGCGGCCGCCACGGCGGAGTCGACGCCGCCGGAGAGACCGCAGATGGCGCGCTTGGTGCCGACCTGCTCGCGGATGGCCGCGACCTGCTCATCGATGACATTGCCGGTGGTCCAGGTCGGCTCGATGCCGGCGCCCCGGTAGAGGAAGTGCTCCAGGATCTGCTGGCCGTGCGTGGAGTGCAGCACCTCGGGGTGGTACTGGACGCCGTAGAGCTTCTTCTCGTCGTTCTCGAAGGCGGCGACCGGCACGACGTCCGTGGACGCGGTGACGGCGAAGCCCTCGGGGGCGGCGGAGCAGGCGTCGCCGTGCGACATCCACACGGACTGCTCGGTCGGGGTGCCCTCGAAGAGGGTCGATCCGGCCTTGGAGACGTGCAGCGGCGTACGGCCGTACTCGCGGGCGCCCGTGTTGTCGACGGTGCCACCGAGGGTGGTCGCCATCAGCTGGAAGCCGTAGCACATGCCGAAGACCGGGACACCGGCCTCGAAGAGCGCACGGTCGAGGCGCGGGGCACCCTCCGCGTACACGGAGGACGGGCCGCCGGAGAGGATGATCGCCTTCGGCTTCTTGGCCAGCATCTCGGCCACCGGCATGGTGGACGGGACGATCTCGCTGTAGACCCGCGCCTCACGGACGCGTCGGGCGATGAGCTGGGCGTACTGGGCGCCGAAGTCGACAACGAGGACTACGTCCGGGTTGGTGACGTCGGGCGCGGCAGCGGGAGTCGCTGATGACACTACGGCGGCCTTCCGGCGGTAGGGAGGGGGTTCCCCCAAGGGGCTATTTGTCGATTCTACCGGCGCGCCGGGCTCGCTTTTCGTCTCACCATCCGAACCCGGGTTGTCCCGGTCCCGGCGGAGGGGTCCATACTGTCCGCATGCGCAAGCTCACGACCTTCGTCTTTACCTATGGCACCGGCCCGTCCGGCTGCCATGGTCGTGCTGCTTGAGCAACTGACAAGCGACTTCCCAGGCGCCCCGGGCCGACAAGGCACGGGGCGCTCTGTCGTTTCCGGGCCCTGCCGCTCCGGGGCGCCTCACCCGACACCACGAGGAGCCCCCCATGACCGCAGTGACCCGGACCGCGGCGACGCGGACCGAGAAGACCGGCGCCCGCACCGACGAGGCCGCAACGCTCATCGGCGACGCGCGCGAGCGCATCGACGCGCTCGACGACCGGATCATCGGCCTGATCCAGGAACGGATGGCCGTCTCGGCAGTGATCCAGGAGGCCCGGATCGGCTCGGGCGGCCGCCGGGTGAACCTCGCGCGCGAGATGGAGGTCCTCGGCCACTACAGGGACGCGCTGGGCAAGCCGGGCACGGCGCTGGCGATGACGATGCTGGAGCTCTGCCGGGGCCGCATCTGACCCTCTCCGGCTATCCGGTCTGCCCCTCTCCCCCTCCCCCTCTCCGGTCTGGCCCTCTCCCGGACTCTCCGGTCTGGCCCTCCCGGACTCTCCGATGGGGGTGCCTCCAGCGGACTCTCCGGCGGGGTGCCTCCCGCGGGCGGGGTGACGGACCTGAGTTCGGGCCCGCTCTCACCCGTACGGCGCGTGACCGCCTCCCCGACCCCTTCGTTGGTCCCGGTGTCCGTGCCAGCCAGGGGCGGGCCCGAAAAAACCACGCGTGGCTTCGCTGGGGCGTGTGACGTACCGCAAGTACGTCGTGGGACCTCGCTCCAGCGCGCGTGACCGGACGGCAGGGGACAGCAGCCCGGTCACCCAGAAAGGGCGGTCGGCCCCGGGGACGCCCGGGGCCGACCGCAACCGGTCCAGACGCATGCGGTCGGCATCCGTCCAGCACGAACACGCCCACCCCACCCCGTCCCCTCCACCCCACGTCACCCCGCGCGGCGCGACCCCCGGGCGCCGCGTTCCCCCCGGCACCGCCGCCGCCCCGACACCGGTGCCGATCACCCAGGGCCCCGTGCCGCGACCGGAATCGCGCCACGGGGCCCTTGTGCTGCCCGGGAACGGCACCTTCCGAGGCAAGTGACGCGCGTCACACGAAGAATTCGCCGATCGGCTACAACCAATCCCTCAGGCCACAGGTCATGTATGCAGCACCACCCAGAAGCTGGAGAGGCGCTGCACTCGGAGGGGGGTGCAGCGCCTCTTCCATTTCCCTGTTCGATTCCCTGTCCGACCGGTTCGATCCGGATCGGACTCTGAATCCGACCCGGATCGAACCGGCTAGTACTCCAGCAGGATTTCGCTGTCTGACCTGGTCTTTCGCCGGGTGGCGGGAGTGTAGCGGGACTTCGGGCGTGCGAGGGCG
>NZ_JBHUYJ010000066.1:0-44180 GCF_042668715.1 Streptomyces sp. NPDC057271 | reverse complement strand
CCGCCGCTACATCATCTGGCGAAACCGCCACGCCGACGACCGGCACCTACGCGCCGTCGTCGACAGGGCGAACGTTGCCTGATGCGGCACTAGCGAGTGTCGTCAAAGTAGCGTCGTCCGCCCGAAGGGCGGGCCGCCGGGCAGACGGGACTTCGACGACACGACCTGGGTCCGTCTCCGGGTCCCGCCGGCACGGCGAAGGGCCCCGCTCCGGGGAGCGGGGCCCTTTCGTCGTACGCCGCCGGTCAGTCGTTCGGGACCGTCTCGTACCGCGGGGTGCCCTCTTCCATCTGGCGCAGGGCGTCCTTGCGGTCGCGCTTGGAGAGCTTGTCGATGTACAGGAAGCCGTACAGGTGGTCCGTCTCGTGCTGGAGGCAGCGCGCGAAGTAGCCGGTGCCCCGGACCTTGATCGGCTTGCCCTGGGCGTCCTGGCCGTGGACCTCCGCGAAGTCCGGGCGGGCCAGCGAAGCGTACGCGGTCGGGACCGAGAGGCAGCCCTCGTTGGAGTCGTCCAGGATGCGGCGGCCGGCCGGCAGCTCCTGGAGCACCGGGTTGACGACGACGCCGGTGTGGCGGACGCCCTCGTCGTCGGGGCAGTCGTAGACGAAGACCTTCAGGTCGACGCCGATCTGGTTCGCGGCCAGGCCCACGCCCTCGGCGGCCTTCTGGCTGGCGAACATGTCGTCGATCAGCGCCGCGAGCGTGTCGTCGAACTCCGTGACGTCCTTGCACTCCCGGTGGAGCACCGGGTTGCCGACGACCGTGATCGGGCGCGCCGTACCGCGCTCGCGGTACGCGAGCTCGCGCGCCTCGCAGTCCTCCGTGTCGACGACGAAACCGTCGTTGATCTGCTCGTCAGTCTCCTGCTGCGCCATTCCGCCGCACGCCTTCCTCAGAACCCCAGTCGATGGTCCCGTACAGCCTAAGGGCAGGATCCGGGCGGTTCAGCAGACCTCTTCGAGATCCCGCCACTCGCGGCTGTCGGGGCTGTCCGCCACCCAGCCGTCGAGCAGGCCGCGGACCAGACCCACGGGCGCGGCGATCCCGCACTCCCGTTCGGGGACCCAGAGCTCGCCGGGCGAGCGGTGGCCGAGGGGGCCGGGGTGGCCCGGTTCGCTGTGGTCGTGCGGGTCGAGGTGCTCGCCCTCGCCCTCGGCGCTGGGCATGGTCGACTCGGAGCAGGCGCGGCAGAGCAGCCGGACCGAGGAGGACCAGTCCTCCGCGGCGAACCCGGCGTCGGCGGCGAGCTGCTCCAGGGCGTCCCGGTCCGCCTCGGTGGCGGCCTCCAGGAGGACCACCCAGGTGGGGACGGGCGAGGGCGCCCAGAGCTCGATCTCGTCGAAGACGGGGTACGAGGGACCGGCGCTTGTGGTGCGCTCGCCGTTGGGCACGCCGTCGTGGAGGACGACCTCGCCCCAGCGGCGGCCGGAGGACGGCAGCGGGATGGAGAGGACCTCGATACGGGCCGGGTCCAGCCTGCGGCCCCACACGACCTCGGCCTCGCCCTCCGGCGAGAGCCGGACGGCGGCGCTGCCCAGCTCCATCCCGGTGGGCTCACCGGTCCCGGCGGAGGCCCCGGGCACCTTGAGCCCGTACGCCTGCCAGGCGCGGCGGGCCAGCGGCCAGTCCTGGAGCGCGGTGGCGGCGATGCCGACGTTCCACCAGTCGGGCGCGCCGGCCTCCTTGTCGAGGAGCGCGACGGCGCGCAGCCCGGCGGCCCGGGCCTGCTCCCAGTCATGGCGGAACTTGTGCAGCAGCGCCAGGTTGAACCAGGACTCCGAGAGCCAGGGCTCCAGATCCGCCGCGCGCGTCAGGAGCGCGCCCGCGTCCTCGTACCGGCCGTCGCCGATCAGCGTGAACGCGCGGTCGGTGGCCTGCCGCCACGAGGCGGAGGGCCGATGCCGTACCTTCCCGAAGATCCTCACGATTCCCGCCTGCCGGTCGCTTCACCCTCTTGTTCGCATCCAACCATGCCCGGTTGGACGCGCGCTCATTACCCATGGGTTACCCAGGAGGGGCAGGGGTGACGCCCCCGGTCACAGCGCCTCGCGCGAGAACCCTGGCAAGGGATTCGACGACCTCGGGATGGTGGTCCCTGGCGGTGGCGAGGCGAAGCCGTTCGAGGGCGGTGAGCGACCCGGCGGCCCCGGAGTCGGCGCCGGTGAGGTCGTCGTAGGCGTTGACGGTACGGACGATCCGGGCGGGCAGCGGCTGGTCGCGGTACGGGTCGGCCTGGCGTTCCACCACGACGGCCACGGCCGCCGGGACGCCGGTCTGGCGGACGACCGCGCCGCCGAGGAGCGCGATCCGGCGCTGCTCCTCGGCGGGGAGGAGGGCGGTGGCGCCTTCGGGGACGGGGTCGACGAGGGAGAGCTGCCCGATGTCGTGCATGAGGGCGGCGTACTCCAGGACGGTCAGCTCGGCCCCGGTGAGACCGAGCTCACGGCCGACGGCGCCGCTGAGAGCGGCGACGCGGCGGGCGTGACCCGGTGAGGTGCAGCCGGCGATCTCGGTGGCGCGGGCGAGCGAGGCGATGGTCTGCCGGTTGGTGGCGCGCACGGCCGCGTACCGCCGGAAGGAGACCTGGGTGAGGAGCAGCGGCACGCAGAAGACGGGCAGGGCCCAGAGTCCGGCGGCGGCCACGCCGAGGGCCATGACGGTCCCGGTGGCGCAGACGGCGGAGCCGATGCCGATCAGGGCGCGGAGCTCCTCGCGGAGGAGGGGACCGTACGGGACGGGGGTACTCCCCCTGGCCTCGCCCGTGCACCGCGGGGCGCCACGGGGGACGGTGCGAGCGCGGAGCATCAGGGCGGCGAGGACGGCGTCGCACAGCGCGGTGAGGCCGAGGAGAAGCGCGAGCAGGAGGGCGTAGGCGGGGCCGTCGCCGAGACGGGCGACGACCTCGCCGGAGTTGTAGAGCGGCTGGAAGCAGAGGGCGGCGAAGCCGACCGTGAGGATGCGGCGGGCCTGATGGTCGAGGTCGGGTTCCTCGCCGCGGGCGATGTGCGGGACGATCCCGACGAGCCGTCCCGCCACGACGACGGCGACGATCTGGAGGACTCCGTGGGTGGTCGCGTGCCCGGCCTGTTCGCCGAGGAGCGCGTAGGCGAGGGCTCCGGCGGCGGCGAGCGGCGCGGGCTCCCTCGCCTGGAGTTCGCCGAGCGCGGTCGGTGCGCCGCCCCGCGGCGGTGCGCCCCAGCGGGCCAGTTCGCCGACGGCGATGAGGACGCCGAAGGCGAGGGCGTTCCCGGGATCGCTGACCCCGTTCCAGAGCGTGAAGCCGAATCCGGCGGCGGTGAGCACGAGCGCGCCGCCGTGGACGGCACCGAGGGTCACGCTCCGGGTCCGCCTCACGAGCGCCCGCCGGGCGGGACGTGCGCGTGGGGCGCGACGCGGGCTCCCGGGCGGCGGGCCGGGAGCGCCGCGCGGCCGCCGAGGGCGGCGACCGCGTCAGGGGCGGGCGGCGGCCCGGCCGCGGCACGCGGCGCCCGCACGGTGCTCGGAGCCGCCATCGTGCTCGGAGCGGCGACCGTGCTCGGGGCCGCGACCGTACTCGGAGCCGCGACGGTGCTCGGCGCGGCGACGGTGCTCGGGGCCGCGACCGTACTCGGAGCCGATAGGGGGGCACGCGCGGGCGGAACGTTGCCGGGTGTACCGGGCTCGTCGGCCGTGACCGCCGTCTGCCAGCCGTGCCGGTCGAGCGCGCGCACCAGCGCCCCGACCATCCGGGGGTCGAAGTGCGTGCCGGCGCACCGCTGAAGCTCCGCCAACGCCGTCGCCACCGGCCGGGCCCGGCTGTAGGACCGGGTCGAGGTCATCGCGTCGAAGGCGTCGGCGACCGCCACCACCCGGGCGAACTCGGGGATCTGGCTCCCGCTGAGCCCGTACGGGTATCCGGTGCCGTCCATCCGCTCGTGGTGGTGCAGGATCGCCGCCCGCGCCTCCGCGAGGAAGCCGATGCCGCGGACCATCTCGTGTCCGTACTCCGGATGCAGCTCGATGATCCGGCGCTCCTCGGGGGTCAGCGGCCCGTCCTTGCGCAGCACCCGGGTCGGTACGCCGAGCTTGCCCACGTCGTGCAGGATCCCCGCGAAGCGGAGGAGCTCCAGGCGGTCCTCCGCCATGCCCAGCTCGTGGGCGATCAGCACCGCGGCCCGGCCGACCCGCTCGCTGTGTCCGCGGGTGTACCTGTCCTTGATGTCGACGGCCTGCACGAGGGCGCGGATCGTCGCCTGGTGCGCGGCGCGTTCGCGGTGGTACTGGGCGAAGACCCAGCAGGAGATGTACATCGGCAGCAGGACGAAGAGCGCGGCGACGGGGCCGTACGTGCTACGCCAGAGCACCGCCATCATCAGCCCGGCGAGGCCGTGCACCGCGTACGGGGCGAGGGCACGGCCGAGCTGCCCCCGCCACGCCGTGCGCGGCGGGATCCTCTCCGCGGCCATCCGGATCCCGCCGTCGAGGGCCGTCAGCGCCAGACAGAAGGTGAGCGCGGAGGCCGCGGCGGGGAGCAGGGCGTACGGGAAGTCGGGGACGTACGCCCCCTGCCCGATGACCTCGTCGCAGCCCAGGGTCTCGGCAACGAGCGCGGCGGCCCAGACGGCGATCAGGAGCTGGGAGGTGCGCCAGACCCGGCGTACCCCCGTCGGCCGCTGGTCGACGCGGGCGACCAGTGCCCCCGGCAGCGCGGTGAGCGCGGCGGCGGCGGGCGGCAGGAGCAGCGCGGAGGCGAGCAGGACGGGGAAGAACGAGCCGGTGCCCATGGGCGCCGTGCCGCCGCCGAGCAGCCGGCCGACGAGCGGGGACCGGGCGGGGAGCTCGCACAGGGCGTACAGCGCGGCGAGGAGCGCGACGGTGCTCCAGGGGGTGTGCGCGCCGGGGCGCAGGGCGGGCAGTGCGCAGCCGACGGCGCCGACGAGGGCGCAGCCGATGTACACGCGTGCCGCCCGCGGAATCGCCATCACGCCCATCACGCGCGTCACGCTAGCGAGTTGGGCGGGCCGCGCGGGGCCGCGACGGCTGATTCGCACCATCGGGTGATACAAGCTGATGTATGCGCGAGGGCCGCCGCGATCACGTCGCGGCGGCCCTTCGTGGACGCGTGGGGCTACTCCGGAGCGGTCGCCGTGACGTCCTGCTCGGGCACGGCCTGGCCCGAGCGGATCAGGTCGATGCGGCCCATCACCTTGGCCCGCAGGTCGGTGGGCACGTCGTCACTGCCGCAGCAGCGCTTGACGAGCTTCTTCACCGCCTGCTCCAGGCCGTACTTCTCCAGACAGGGGGAGCACTCCTCGAAGTGCACCTCGAACTTCGTACAGTCACTGTCGGGCATCTCATGGTCGAGGAACTCGTAGAGATGATCCAGGACCTCTGAGCAATCCGTCTCGTGCGGCTCTCCGCAGCTCATGAGCCCGAGCCTTTCAGATCGTTCGACGACTCTCCGGCGCCCGCGGGAACGAGCCCGCGTTCGCGGGCGTAGTCCTCGAGCATGCCGCGCAACTGGCGGCGGCCCCGGTGCAGTCGGGACATCACCGTACCGATGGGTGTCCCCATGATGTCCGCGATCTCCTTGTACGCAAAGCCCTCGACATCCGCAAGATAGACGGCGATGCGGAATTCCTCGGGGATCGCCTGGAGAGCTTCCTTCACGTCGGAGTCCGGCAGGTGGTCGAGGGCCTGCGACTCGGCGGAACGCAGCCCGGTCGACATGTGCGACTCGGCTCGGGCGAGCTGCCAGTCCTCGATCTCCTCGGCGGCGCTGCGCTGCGGCTCACGCTGCTTCTTGCGGTACGAGTTGATGAAGGTGTTGGTGAGGATGCGGTACAGCCACGCCTTCAGGTTCGTACCCTCGCGGAACTGGTGGAACGAGCCGTACGCCTTGGCGTACGTCTCCTGCACCAGGTCCTCGGCGTCCGCGGGATTGCGCGTCATACGGAGCGCGGCGGAGTACATCTGGTCGAGGTAGCCGAGGGCGTCCCGCTCGAAGCGCGCGTTGCGCTCCGCGGTCGTCTCCTCGGGGCCGTCGTCGGTCCCTGTGTCGGTCCCAGTGACCGGACCCACCTCCTCCAGCGCTGCGGCGAATCCGAATGCGGACCCACTCGATTCGGAGGATAGACGAGGAACCGCTCCGCCCGCCGCCCGAACAGGGGCGGTCCTGGGAGCGGGCAGCACTGTCCAGTCGAGGTCAGCGGCCTGCGCGCGCTCGGGGCAGATGGTCGAACCCATGCGACGGACTCCCTCTTCCTTGCTCTCACACCGACATGGGGCACAACCGTGGCCGCCCGCTCGGCATTCCCGCCCTCAGGAGCGAAGTGACGTGACCCACGAGGTGACCTCTCCGACGATGAGGGCGAGGGTCCCGTCCGGTGTCACGGGGGCGCGCTTGGCGACGGCGAAGCCGTGATCGCCGTACGGCACCTCGACGAGCCGGTACGCCCCTTCGGGGAATTCGCCGGGCCTCCCGAAGGAGTCGTTGCCGCCCTGGACGACGAGGGTGGGCAGGCCCGTCCCGAGCAGCTCGTCGGCCCGGGACCTCTCCGGCCTGCCCGGCGGGTGCAGCGGGAAGCTCAGCGCGAGGACGGCCGCGGCGCCGAGCTCCTTCCCGGTCCGGCAGGCGACCCGGGCGCCCGCGCTGCGGCCCCCCGCGATCACCGGGAGGCCGGACCCGCCGAGGGCGGGCCAGATCCCGCGCCAGCCGGTGTCCAGGGTCTTCGGCGCCGGGGCCACCTTCTTCCCGGCGACCCGCCACGGCTGCTCGACGAGGGCGACGGTCACTCCTCGGGCTGGCAGCGCGCCCGCCAGGGCCTGGAGGTCGCGCGCCTCGATCCCGCCGCCGGCCCCGTGGCTCAGGGCGAGCACCGCCCACGGCTTCTTCCCGGGGTACCAGGTGATCCGGGCGTCCCCGGCGTCGGTCGGAACGATCTCGCTCTTGGTCACGCCCCCATCCTGCCGCGCACGGCCGTCCCGGCGCGCGCCAGGAGTCTCCTAGAACAGCGTGCCGACCTCCGGGCCGTCCAGTTCCTTCGTGAGTTCCGGCCCGTTGTTGCGGACGTTGCTCACCGCCGTCGCGACCGGGAACGCCCGCATCAGCCCCGCGGGCGGCGCCGCGAGGAGCCCTGTGAGCTCCTCGGTGTCGGTGCGCCGCGGGTCCAGCCAGGCGTCCCAGCGGTCCGGGGTGAGCATGAGCGGCATCCGGGGGTGGATGTCGGCGAGCGAGTGGGGGCCCTCCTCGGGGGCCACGCCGAGCGGACCGCTCTCCGCCTCCGTCGTGACGACCGAGCACGTCACCCACCAGGCCGCCGGATGGTCGTCGGGCAGGGTGCGGTCGCGCCAGAACTCGTAGAGGCCGGCCATCGCGAAGACGGACCCGTCCGCCGGGGTGACGAAGTACGGCTGCTTCCGCGTCCGCTTCTTCTTCCCCTCGACCTCCAGCTCCCGCTCACCGGCGCCGGTGACCCACTCGTAGTAGCCGTCCGCGGGCAGGATGCACCGGCGGGCGGAGAAGGCCCGCTTGAACGAGGGCTTCTCGGCGATCGTCTCCGCCCGCGCGTTGATCATCCGGGCCGCGCCCTCGGGCGTCTTCGACCAGGAGGGCACCAGGCCCCATTTCAGTCTCCGCAGCTGGCGAACCGGCCGCGGCGAATCCGCGTCCTTGAGAGGACGCTCCAGTACCGCGTAGACCTCCTTGGTCGGGGCCACGTTCCAGTCGGGAGCCAGGGTCTCCTCGGGCTCCCACTTCTCGACCTCGAAGATCCCCACCAGGTCCTCGGGCCGACGACTCGCTGCATACCGTCCGCACATACGTGCCACACTGCCACGATCCCGATCCGATCCCGGTCCCGTCCGAGGAGCAGCCCAGAAAATGACCGAAGTCCTCGGTACACAGCCCGCCCCGGAGGAGTGGCTGGTGATCGTCACCGGCGTGGCCGCGCTCCTCGCCACCGTCCCCCGCGCGATATGGCGGATCTCGCGGAACGCCGTCACCATCGCCCACGAGGGCGGCCACGGTCTGGTCGCCCTCGTCACGGGCCGTCGGCTGCAGTCCATCCGGCTCCACTCGGACACCAGCGGGCTCACCGTCTCGCGCGGGCGCCCCACCGGCATCGGCATGATCCTCACCGCCGCCGCCGGCTACACCGCCGCGCCGCTGCTCGGCCTCGGCGGCGCCTGGCTGCTCGCCGACCACCGGATCACGCTGCTCCTCTGGCTCGCCACCGCGCTCCTCCTCGCCATGCTGGTGATGGTCAGGAACGCGTACGGGATCTTCACCGTCCTCCTGACCGGCGCCGCGTTCCTGCTGGTCTCCTGGCTCACCGGCCCGGACGTCCAGTCGGCGTTCGCGTACTCCGTCGTCTGGTTCCTGCTCCTCGGCGGTGTACGCCCGGTCTTCGAGCTCCAGGGCAAGCGGCGCCACGGAGGGGCACCGGACTCGGACGCCGACCAGCTCGCCCGGCTCACCCATGTCCACCCGGCGCTCTGGCTCTTCTTCTTCCACGCGGTCGCGATCTGCTCCCTGATCGGCGGAGGCCGCTGGCTGCTGGGGCTGTAGCCTCCGCGTGCCCCACTAAAGTGAGGGCATGACCGATACCTCCCCGCACTCCGACCTGCACACCGACCTCTGGCCCGCCCCCTATGCGAGCGGTGCCGTCGACGCGACCGTCACCGTGCCCGGATCGAAGTCGGTCACCAACCGCGGTCTGGTCCTCGCCGCGCTCGCCGCCGAGCCGGGCTGGCTCCGCCGCCCGCTGCGCTCCCGCGACACGCTGCTCATGGCGGAGGCCCTGCGCACCCTGGGCGTGAAGATCGAGGAGACGGTCAACTCCAGCTCGTCCGCCGCGGGCGGCACGGGCGAGGCGTGGCGGATCATCCCGGCCGGGCTGCACGGCCCGGCGACCGTGGACGTCGGCAACGCCGGCACGGTCATGCGCTTCCTGCCCCCGGTCGCGGCCCTCGCCGACGGCCCGGTGCACTTCGACGGCGACGCCCGGTCCCACGAGCGTCCGCTGCACGGTGTGATCGACGCGCTGCGCGTGCTCGGCGCCCGTATCGACGACGACGGGCGCGGCGCGCTGCCGATGACCGTGCACGGCGGCGGGGCGCTGGACGGCGGCCCGGTGGAGATCGACGCCTCCTCGTCCTCCCAGTTCGTGAGCGCCCTGCTGCTCTCGGCCCCCCGCTTCAACCAGGGCGTGGAGGTACGGCATGTGGGAGCGAAGCTCCCCTCCCTCCCCCACATCCGGATGACCGTCGACATGCTCCGCCAGGTGGGCGCCCAGGTCGACGAGCCGGAGACCGGCGGCGAGCCGAACGTCTGGCGGGTCTCCCCTTCCGCGCTGCTCGGGCGCGACCTGACCGTCGAGCCCGACCTGTCGAACGCGCAGCCCTTCCTGGCCGCGGCCCTGGTCACCGGCGGCCGGGTGACGATCCCCGACTGGCCGGCCAGGACCACCCAGCCCGGTGACGCGCTGCGCGAGATCTTCACCGAGATGGGTGGCTCCTGCGAGCTGACCGAGGCGGGGCTCACCTTCACCGGCACCGGCCGGATCCACGGCATCGACGTGGACCTGAGCGAGGTCGGCGAGCTGACGCCCGGCATCGCGGCGGTCGCGGCGCTCGCCGACTCGCCGTCGACGCTGCGCGGCGTCGCGCATCTGCGGCTCCACGAGACGGACCGGCTGGCGGCGCTCACCAAGGAGATCAACGAGCTCGGCGGGGATGTGACGGAGACCGAGGACGGGCTGCTCATCCGCCCGCGCCCGCTGCACGGCGGGCTCTTCCACACGTACCACGACCACCGGATGGCGACCGCGGGCGCGATCATCGGTCTCGCGGTCGAGGGAGTGGAGATCGAGAACGTGGCGACGACGGCCAAGACCTTGCCCGACTTCCCCAGAATGTGGACCGAAATGCTCGGAGTCTGATCCATGCGGCACTACGGGAAGCGCACCGACGAGGACGACATCCGCCAGCGGCCCAACCGCAAGGGCAACCGTCCCCGTACCACCATCCGCCCCAAGCACGAGGACGCGGTCGAGGGCATGGTCCTCACCGTGGACCGCGGCCGGCTCACCGTCCTCGTCGAGGACCGGGCGGTCCTGGCGATGAAGGCGCGCGAGCTGGGCCGCAAGGCCGCGGTCGTCGGCGACCGGGTCTCGCTCGTGGGCGATCTGTCCGGCGAGAAGGACACGCTGGCCCGGATCGTGCGGATCGGTGAGCGCAGCTCCGTGCTCCGCCGCACGGCCGACGACGACGACCCGTTCGAGCGGGTGGTCGTCGCAAACGCCGACCAGCTGGCGATCGTCACCGCGCTCGCCGACCCCGAGCCGCGCCCGCGGCTGATCGACCGCTGTCTGGTCGCCGCGTACGACGGCGGGCTGACCCCGCTCCTGGTGCTGACCAAGTCGGACCTGGCGAAGCCGGACGAGCTCCTGGAGATGTACGGCGCGCTGGGGGTGCCGTACGTGGTCACCACGCGCGACGAGTTCGTGGACGGAGTCGCCGCCGAGCGGGTGCACGAACACCTGAAGGGCCGCACGACCGCGTTCGTCGGCCACTCCGGTGTCGGCAAGACGACCCTCGTCAACGCCCTGGTCCCGGAGGACCGGCGGCGGAGCACCGGTCACGTCAACGCCGTGACGGGGCGCGGCCGGCACACGACCACCTCGGCGCTCGCTCTCCCGCTCGACGCGCGCGAGGGCGGCTGGGTGATCGACACCCCGGGCGTGCGTTCCTTCGGCCTCAACCACGTCGACCCGTCCCGGGTGATCCTCGCCTTCCCCGATCTCGTACCGGGTACGGAGAACTGTCCGCGGGCGTGCAGCCACGACGAGCCGGACTGCGCCCTGGACGCCTGGGTGACCGAGGGGCACGCGGACCCGGCGCGGCTGTACTCACTGCGCCGGCTGCTCTCCACCCGGGAGCGACGCGAAGGCGACTGACGCGCACACGTTTGCGGTCCACCACTCCTGGCAAGTGCATAATCGCACCAAGTGCGACGAAGCAGTCACCTACGACGTGGGAGGCACTGACGATGGCGTGGCTGCTCGTAGTGGTCGCCGGGCTCCTGGAGACGGGGTTCGCGGTCTGCCTGAAGCTCTCGCACGGGTTCACCCGGCTCTGGCCGACGATCGCGTTCGCCTGCTTCGCCCTCGGCAGCTTCGGTCTTCTGACGCTCGCGCTGCGCAAGCTGGACGTGGGTCCCGCGTACGCGGTGTGGACCGGCATCGGCGCGGCCGGGACGGCGATCTACGGGATGGTCTTCCTCGGCGACGTCGTGTCGACCCTGAAGATCGTGTCGATCACGCTGGTGATCGTCGGGGTCGTCGGGCTCCAGCTCTCGGGGTCGGCGCACTGACCGTCGGCGACGAGGGGTGCCGGGGCGACGACGCAGGAGAGCGCGAGCCGCAGCACGATCTCGCAGGAGTTCCGTACGTCCTGGTCGCGGTCCCGGAGCGCCGTCGCGGCGCGGTCGCGGGCGAGGCAGAGGAGGTCGGTGGGGGACGGTACGCCCGCGTCGGCGCGGCGCTGCGCGGGTACGGCGGAGGCACGTGATCCGGCCCTGGCGGGGCGGGGCACGGGGAGCCGCTCGCCCCAGCAGCCGGTGAGCAGGGCCCTCAGGACGGGGCGGGTGCAGGCCTGGGAGACGGTCCACTCGGCGACCGCGAGAAGGTTCCGCCGGGGCGGGTGGGGCGCGGCCAGGACCCGCTCGACGCCCTGGAGGTACACGTCGGCCTCGCGTCGTACGAGAGCACGGGCCAGGCCCTCCTTGCTGCCGAACTCGTTGTAGAGGGTCTGCCGGGAGACGCCCGCGGCGGAGGCGACGTCGACCATCCGGACCGCGGACCAGGGCAGCACCGCGAGCGACGCGAGGGCGGCATCGAGCAGGGCCTCACGGGCAGTCGGCATCGTCGCCTCCCGTCCAGAACGGTTCTGCGCTCAGAGTTGACGTGCCGCCACGCACTGTCAAGGCCTTCCGTGGGGCCACGTCCCTTCGGGGGATAGAGTTTCGACCATGGCCGATTACCACGACGATCTGCGTCTCGCCCACGTCCTCGCGGATGCCGCCGACGCGGCCACCATGGACCGGTTCAAGGCGCTCGACCTGAAGGTCGAGACGAAGCCGGACATGACGCCGGTGAGCGAGGCGGACAAGGCCGCCGAGGAGCTGATCCGCGGTCAGCTGCAGCGGGCGCGCCCCCGCGACGCGATCCTCGGCGAGGAGTACGGCGTGGAGGGCACGGGCCCGCGCCGCTGGGTGATCGACCCGATCGACGGCACCAAGAACTACGTGCGCGGGGTTCCGGTCTGGGCGACCCTGATCGCGCTGATGGAGGCCGGCGACACCGGGTTCCAGCCGGTGGTCGGCGTGGTCTCGGCGCCGGCCCTGGGCCGCCGCTGGTGGGCGGCGAAGGGCGCGGGGGCGTACACGGGCCGCAGCCTGACGTCGGCGACGCGGCTCCAGGTCTCGAAGGTCGCGGAGCTGGGTGACGCCTCGTTCGCGTACTCCTCGCTCAGCGGCTGGGAGGAGCGGGGCCGGCTGGACGGTTTCCTCGACCTCACGCGCGCGTGCTGGCGGACCCGCGCGTACGGCGACTTCTGGCCGTACATGATGGTCGCCGAGGGCGCGGTGGACCTCTGCGCCGAACCGGAGCTCTCGCTCTGGGACATGGCGGCGACGGCGATCGTGGTCCAGGAGGCGGGTGGCACGTTCACCGGCCTGGACGGCCGGCACGGCCCGCACAGCGGCAACGCGGCGGCGTCGAACGGTCTGCTCCACGGCGAACTGCTGAGCTACCTCAACCAGAAGAACTGACGCACGGCGGAAGGGCCGCCTCACGCACCCCCCGGGCGCGCCTCGCGCGCCCTCTTGTCAGGTCCCCGGCCCGCTGCGACTCTGAAAGTCCCCCCACTTGTGAACTTGTGAATTCGTTCTCGTTGAAAGCGGGAACGATTCACCAAGGAGGTGGCTTCTTTCATGCTCGTCCGTGACGCCATGAGCACGGTGGTCCTCACCATCGGCCCCGCCCACACCCTCCGTCAGGCCGCCCGGCTGATGTCGGCGCGCCGCGTCGGCGCGGCGGTCGTCCACGACACCGACGCCGGCGGGTTCGGAATCCTCACCGAGCGCGACATCCTCAACTCGATCGGCGCCGACCAGAACCCGGACCGCGAGACCGCGGGCTCCCACACCACCACCGACGTCGTCTTCGCCGCACCGACCTGGACCCTGGAGGAGGCGGCCGCCGCCATGACCCACGGCGGCTTCCGCCACCTCGTCGTCCTCGACGGACACGGGCCGATCGGCGTCGTCTCCGTACGCGACATCATCCGCTGCTGGACCCCGGCACACCGCCACGCGACGACCATGGCGAGCTGAGACGAGAGAGGGCCGGCACGCGCGGTCGCGTACCGGCCCTCCCCCTCTTCACGACAAGCGCCCTCGGCCGCGCAGGGCCTGGACCGCGGCCTCCAGCCGCTTGCCAGCCGATCTTACGATAGACATTGTCTAAGTCAAGTGAACATCCAAAATCACACCCATTCGGGATCATGGACCCCCGCTGTTACCCTGGCTCCCATGAGTGACCTGTTGGAACGTCTGCGCGGCCGCGGCTGGCGAATGACCGCGCAGCGGCGCGTCGTGGCCGAGGTGCTCGACGGAGATCATGTCCATCTGACCGCCGACGAGGTACACGCCCGTGCCGTGGAACGGCTGCCCGAGATCTCCCGGGCCACCGTCTACAACACCCTGGGCGAGATGGTCACGCTCGGTGAGGTGATGGAGGTCGCGACGGACGGCCGCGCCAAGCGGTACGACCCGAACGCCCATCGTCCGCACCAGCACCTGGTCTGCGGCCGCTGCGGAGCGATCCGCGACGTCCATCCCTCCGGCAATCCGCTGGCGGACCTCCCGGACTCGGAGCGCTTCGGCTTCACGATCTCCGACGTCGAGGTCACCTATCGGGGCCTCTGCCCCAACTGCGCCGCGATCGCCTGAGACGCATCCCGAAGAAGCCCCCCACCACGGTGGGGGGCTTCTTCGGGCGCCACCGATGCGTACAGGGACACGACGAAGGCCCGGATCCAGTGGATCCGGGCCTTCGTTGCTACTGAGTAGCGGGGACAGGATTTGAACCTGCGACCTCTGGGTTATGAGCCCAGCGAGCTACCGAGCTGCTCCACCCCGCGTCGGTGAACCCAACCTTACGGGACGGCCACGACCAGCGCAAATCGCTTAAGCGGTGAGCTCCTGGTGCAGTGCCTCGCTCAGCCGCGCCGCCCGCTCGGCCACCTCCGCGGGACCCAGCTCCACGGCCCGCGCGCACCAGTGCCTGCCCTCCGTCAGCTCTCCGCGCCGGGCCGCGAGCAGCGCGAGCCGCAGCGCGGCGCGCCCGTGTCCGGCACGGGCGGCGCGGGTCCACCACAGGGCGGCCTCACGCTCGCTGCCCTCGCGGGCCAGGAGCAGGCCGAGGTTGAAGGCGCCGTTACGGCTGCCCGCCTCCGCGGCCTCGCGGTACCAGTGGGCCGCCTCCGCCACGTCGCCGCGGGCGGCGGCCAGCATCCCCACCCGCACCTGGGCACGCCGGTGCCCCTGCTGGGCGGCGCGCTCGTACCACTCCTCGCACTCGGTCCTCTCCTCGCGCGGGGCGCCGAGCACGGGCGGGCCGGGCTGGGGGCGGCGCGCGTCGAGGACGCTCGCCAGCCGGAACGCCGCCTCGGCGCTGCCACCGCCGGCCGCGCACCGCAGATGGCGCTCGGCGGTCTGCTCGTCGCCGTCGCGCAGGCCGGCGATGCCGACCTGGAGGGCGGCCTCGGTGTGCCCGGCCGCCGCCGCCCGCTCGTACCAGCTCAGCGCCGTACGGTCGTCGTCGCGACCCGCGTAGAGGATGCCGAGGTTGAAGGCGGCGTCGACGCTGCCGGCCTCGGCGGCCTTGGAGAACCAGGGCTCGGCACCGTTCGCGTCGCCGGCCTGGAGGAGGAGCACGGCGAGCGCGTTGGCGGCCTCGCGGTGCCCCGCGTACGCGGCGCGGCGGTACCACTGCTCGGCCTGCTGTGTGCGGTCCTGGGCGGCGCAGAGCAGCCCGAGGTTGTACGCCCCGTTGACGTCCCCCGCGTCCATGGCGGCGCGATACCAGCGCTCGGCGGTCTGCTGCTCGCCGCGGGCGGCGTGCAGGGCCCCGAGCGCGTTGGCGGCGTTGCCGTCGCCGTCCTGGGCGGCGCGCAGCCACCACACGGCGGCGCTCTCCTCGTCCCCGGCGTCGCGCAGCAGGAAGCCGAGCGCGCAGGCGGCCTTCGCCTCGCCCTCCTTGGCCGAACTCAGGTACCAGCGGCCCGCCTCCTTGAGCTCGCCGCGCTTCTCCAGGATCGCGCCGAGGTGCAGCGCGGCCCGGCGGTGCCCACGGGCGGCGGCCTGCCGGAACCACTGCTCGGCCTCGCCCAGCTCTCCGGCGGGCGGGGTGCCGGCACCGGCGGCCCTGCCGTCCGCGGCACCGGGGGTGTCGCTGCCGGACGCCGCGCCGGCAGCCGGTCCGGGCACGGCGCCGGGCCCCGCGGCAGTGCCGGGGGCCTTACCCGCCGCCGCGCCGCTCAGGCGGGCCGGTCCCTCGGTCTCCGTCGCCCGCCGCTCCAGGGCCAGGGCGAGGCGGTACGCGGCCTCGCGGTGGCCCTGCTCGGCGGCGGCGCGGAGCCATCGCTCGGCGCCGACGTCGCTGCGGTGCTCCAGGAGGTCGGCGAGGGCGTACGCGCCCAGGGCGTGGCCCTGCTCTGCGGACTGGCGCAGCCAGTACTCGGCGGCGGGCTCGTCGCCGCGCTCGCGGTGGTGGCGGCCCAGGGCGTGGGCGGCGGGCGCGGAACCCGCGACGGCGGCGACCCGCCACCAGCCGGCCGCCTCCTCCGCGTACCCGCGCTGGTGCAGCAGGACGCCCAGGTTGTTGGCGGCGGCGCGGTCCCCCTCGGCCGTGGCGCCGCGCAGATAGGGCTCGGCGCCGTCCAGGTCGCCGCGGCGCAGCAGCAGTGCGCCGAGCACGCTCATGGACGCGGCGTCGCCGTTCTCGGCGGCGCGACGGTGGCGTGCCTCGGTCTCCGTGTCGTTCTCGGTCTCGGTGTCGGCGCTGGTGTCGACGGCCGCATCGACGGCCACTGCGGCCTCGATGATGTCATCCGCGGCACGTCGAGCGTGCCGCTGCACAAACCGCCCTGTCTCCAACAGAGTTGCCCTGTCCCCCATAAAAACCATCGTCGCACCACCCGCAACGCGCGTACACCTGGTATACCGCAGCCAGTGAGGTCACTTCAGCGTTTTGTCGACATGCCCACAGAGAGACAAGTCAAACACGACTCACCTCAACTCGCCCCCTCCTCACCGCTCTTCGGGACGTCGCGCGACGCCGCGGAGCACGCGACTAGGGCCCGGATCCTGAAGGATCCGGGCCCTAGTCTTCAGTAGCGGGGACAGGATTTGAACCTGCGACCTCTGGGTTATGAGCCCAGCGAGCTACCGAGCTGCTCCACCCCGCGTCGTTGTGCCGTAAAGGTATCACGACGCGGGGTGGCTCCCGACCAGCCGATCAGCCTGCCGGGCTCGCGCTCGACGACGGCGTCGGCTCGGTGGACGGGGTCGCCCCCGGCTTCGGCGCCGTGCCGCCCGGCTTCTGGTCCGTCGAGGGCAGCTTCGCGCCTGCCTCCGCGGCCCGCTGGAGGGCGTCCTGCAGGGCCTCCTGGGCCTTGCCGTACGCGGTCCAGTCCCCCTTCTGCAGAGCCGCCTCGCCGTCGTCCATCGCCTTCTGCGCGTCGGCGATGGCCTGCTTCAGCGCCGCGTCGTTCGTGGTCGGCGTCGTCGGCGGCTTGGTGCCCGGCTGCTCGGGCTCCTCGGGCGGTGTGGCGCCGTCCACCCCGAAGACCGCGTTCAGCGCGTCGGTGAGGTTGTTCTCGAACACCGTGGTGTCCTTGGTGGTGTCACCGTCCGGCTGGTCCGCGTCCACGTACGACACCGCGACCTTCTTCAGCAGCGGGTACTGGGCGTTGCGACCCTGGGCGTACACGGGTTCGACGTACAGGAATCCGCCGTCGAGCGGCACCGTCAACAGGTTGCCGTACAGGATGTCGGAGTCGGCACCCTTCATGTCCCGGACGAAGGTCGCCACGGTGGGAAGGCTGTTGAGCTTGTTCTGCACCTGCTGGGGTCCGGGGACGTCCGAGGTGACTCTCAGCAGCCTTATACGTCCGTAGTCCTTGCTGTCGGCCTCGGCGTCCACCGCCATGAAGCCGCCCAGGTTGGGCCGGCCGTTCGGGGTGAAGGTCGTCGTCAGCGAGAACCGCTGGTCCGTGTCCCCGGGCATCTTCATGCTCAGGTAGTACGGCGGAACCGCGTTGCCGTCCTTGTTGGTCGGGTCGTCCGGCACCTGCCAGGCGTCCGAGCCGCTGTAGAACTGCGCCGGGTTCGTGACGTGGTACCGGGTGAGCAGCTCGCGCTGGACCTTGAACATGTCCTGCGGGTAGCGCAGGTGCTGCAGCAGGTCGGACTTGATCGCCTCACGCGGCTGCACGGTGTCCGGGAACGCCTTCATCCACGTCTTGAGGACCGGGTCCTCCTTGTCCCACTGGTACAGCGTCACCTTGCCGTCGTAGGCGTCGACCGTGGCCTTCACCGAGTTGCGGATGTAGTTGACCTGGTTCTGCTGGGCGACCACCGCGCGCTGCTGGTTGCCCACGGTCAGGGAGTCCGCCGTGGTGTCGCCGAGCGTGGTGCGCGAGGCGTACGGGTAGCCGTTCGTGGTCGTGTACGCGTCGACGATCCACTGGATCTTGCCGCCGACGACGGCCGGGTAGGCGTCGCCGTCGATGGTCAGCCAGGGCGCGACCGCCTCGACGCGCTCCTTGGGCGTGCGGTTGTAGAGGATGCGCGAGCCCTCGCCGATGGCCCCCGAGTAGAGGATCTGCGGCTCGCTGAACGTCACCGCGTACGCGGCGCGGTTGAAGGCGTTGGAGAGGTTGACCCCGCTCCTGCCCTCGAAGCTGGTGGTCTTCTCGCCGTTGTCCTCGTAGTCCAGCTCCTTCTGCGGGCCGCCGACGATCGAGTACTGATCCGTCTTCTCGCCGTAGTAGATCCGCTGCTGGTACGGGCCGAGCATCCCGGTGGTCGGCAGGCCGGCCTCGGTGAAGACCGGGGAGCCGTTGGCGTCCGTCTGCGTGCCCGCGGCCATGATCGCGCCGTAGCCGTGGGTGTACGTGAAGTGGTCGTTGATCCAGTTCCGCTTCGGGATGCCCTTGATGTTCAGCTCACGCAGGCCGACGACGGTGTCCTGGCCCTTGTAGCGGTCGACGTCGAGGGTGGTCGGGAACTGGTAGTACTTCCGCTTCTGCTCCAGCTGCTGGAACGTCGGCGAGACGATGTTCGGGTCGACCAGCCGGTAGCTGGCCGCCGTGTCGGAGTCGGCGCGGAGCTGGTCCTTGGCCTTGACCGTGGACTTGCCCGAGTAGTTCTCCGGCTCGGTACCGTCGATGGCGTACGCCTTGCGCGTGGCATCGATGTTCTTCTGGATGTACGGCGCTTCCTTGGCCTGCTCGTTCGGCTGGACCTGGAACTTCTGCACGATGGCCGGGTACAGGCCGCCGATCAGGATCGCCGACAGGACCATGAGGCCGAAGCCGATCACCGGCAGCTGCCAGGTACGGCGCCACAGCGTCGCGAAGAAGAGCACGGCGCAGATCACGGCGATACAGAACAGGATCGTCTTCGCCGGCAGGTAGGCGTTGGCGTCGACGTACCGCAGACCCGTCCAGTTGCCGGCCGCCTTGAAGTCGCTGGACTTCACGGCGAGGCCGTACCGGTCGAGCCAGTACGCCACGGCCTTGAGGGAGACGAAGACGCCGAGGAGCACCGACAGGTGGCCCGTCGCGGCGGCGGTGGCGCGGGCACCGGGGCTGGTGACGCGCAGTCCGCCGTACAGGTAGTGCGTCAGCGCGGCGGCGATCAGCGACAGGACGGCGGCGGCGAAGCCGAAGGCCAGCAGCGAGCGGTACCAGGGCAGGTCGAAGGCGTAGAACGACACGTCCAGCTGGAACTGGGGGTCCTTCTGGCCGAACGACACTCCGTTGACCCACATGAGCCACGTCCGCCACTGGCCGGAGGCCGAGGCGCCCGCGATCAGGCCGACGAGCGCGGTGATCGCGAGGAGCACCCACTTCTTGTAGGGCGCCAGACCCATCCGGTACCGGTCGAGGCTCTGCTGCTCCAGCGACATCGCGCTCAGCGGCGGCCGGAGCCGGTGCGCCAGCCAGATGTTGAACCCGACGGCGAGCGCCATCAGCAGCCCGAAGACGGCGAACAGGCCGATCTTGGTCCACAGGGTGGTGGTGAACACGGACGAGTACTGGACGGAGCGGTACCAGAGCCAGTCCGTCCAGAACCCGGCGAACATGACGAACGCCATGGCCAGAACGGCCAGCACACCCAGGGTCATCAGCAGTGTGCGGGCCCGCCGGGACGGCCGGCCGACTCTGATCCTTGGCCCGGACGGACCTCCGCCGCCTCCGCGGTCCGGCATCTGGAAAGCCAACGTGCGCCCCTCAGGTTGATACGTCGATGAAGCAGGCCCCGCGATCGTAGAGCCCACTGATGCAACTTACTGAAGCTTTACCTAGTTCCCGTCTTCGGGGGAGGAGGAGGCAGGATGTTGTCCATGTCCAACGTTTCCCCCTCCGGCACCCCCATGGCCGCGAGCCCCCTCACCCGCGCGGTGCTCGAGATCGACGAGTACGCCTCCGGCCTCGGCTGGGACCGTCCGGCCCGGCTGTTCGCCCTGGTCGACACCGCCCGACTGCGTGCCCAGGAGCCGGGACTCGCCTCCCAGCTCGGCCTCGAAGGCGGCGACGCGGCCGCCGCCTACACCCCCATCGAGCAGGAGGAACTGCCGAAGGGGAAGCCCCTCGACGAGTTCCTCGGCACCATCGCCTGGCCCGACGCCGTGGTCGGCTGCGCGCTGACGGTAGAGCGGCTGATGCTCCCGCCGTCGGCCGAGGCGTCCGTCCCGGAGGGCCTGAGCGAGGCCGGTCTGGCGAAGTGGGTGGCCCGGCACCCCGACCGCCAGGAGGTCCGGATGACCGTGGCCGTGCTCCGTGACGGCGCGCGGGAGGCCGCGATCCGGCTGCGCGAGAAGGACTCCCCGAGCGAGGTGCTGACGGGCGCGGACCTGGTGCCGGGGCTCGCGGAGGCGCTGGCGGCCACCTTCGAGGGCTGAGAGGCCCGCGTACGCGGAAGGGGGCGCCCCCGTCGGTCGACCGGGGCGCCCCCTTCTCCGTACGTCCTAGCTCTTCGAGCAGCTGGGCAGGTTCTTCGTGTCCCCGGCGCGGAGCTTCTCCAGGGACTTCGTCGCGTCGTCGATGGTGTTCACCTTGATCAGGGTGAGGCCGTCGGGGATGTCGGAGGCGGCGGTCGCGCAGTTGTCGGCCGGGGTGAGGAAGTACTGGGCGCCCGCGTTGCGCGCGCCGACGAGCTTCATCTGGATACCGCCGATGGGGCCGACCTGGCCCTTCTCGTCGATGGTCCCGGTGCCGGCGATGAACTTGCCGTCGGTGAGGCTCTCCGGCGTCAGCTTGTCGACGATGCCGAGCGCGAACATCAGTCCGGCGCTGGGGCCGCCGACGTCGGCGAGCTTGATGTCGATCGTGAACGGGAAGACGTGGTCGGTGCCGGCCTGGATGCCGACGATCGCCCGGTCGCCCTCCTGGGACTTCACCGTGGTGACGGAGACCTTCTCGGTGGCGGTGGGCTCCTTGCCGGCCTTCTCCGCCGACTCGGCCTCCTTGGCGGGGACGATGGTGAAGTCGACCTTCTCGCCCGGCTTGTGCGTGGTCACCTGCCTGGCTACGTCCCCCGGCTCCTTGACGGGCACGCCGTCCACCGCCTTGACGACGTCCCCGGCGTGCAGCTTGCCCTCGGCGGGGGTGTCCTTGACGACGGAGGCGACGACGACCCGGGTGGTCACCGGGATGCCCAGCTCACCGAGGGCGGCGACCTTGGCGCTCTCCTGGGACTGGCTGAACTCCTCGGCGTTCTCCTGGGTCGACTCCTCCTCGGTCTTGCCGTCCGGGTAGAGGGTCTCCTTGGGGACGACCACGTTGTCGTGGGCGAGCCAGCCGTAGACCGCCTCGACCGCGTTCATCCGGTAGTCCGCGCTCGTGACGCGGACGGTCGTCATGTTGAGGTGCCCGTCGGTGGGGTACGTCTTGCGTCCCGAGACCTGGAGGACGGGTTCGCCCGCGGCCTCCCCGAGGGTGTTCACCGTGGGGCCGGGGCTCATCTCCGCGTACGGCACCGGGACCAGGACGCCCACACAGAGCAGGGTGATCAGGACCAGAGTGGAGGCGAGCATCGTCGCAGTGCGGCGTGGCATGGAACGACAGTACGGGACCGGCCTGTGAGTGCACCCGTGGGGCGGGTCCGTACGAGGGCGGCCGACGGGCGGAACTCGTACGGAGACGTGACTAGTGCGTACGGGGGACGGAGGGTGCGGCCGGAGCCATCTCGGGCTCGGCGGCCGGGAGGCCGACGTGGGACCGCTCCATGGCGTCCCTGAACCGTGCGTAGCCGGCAAGCTCGGCCACGTCTCCGATGGTCTTGCTCCGCTGGGCCCAGCTTCCCCATATCGCCGCGCCGACGACTGCGAAAAGCGGAATCAGCAACCAGGCGAGGACTGCCATCCCGACCTCCCATCCCCAATGAGCGACCGCAACCGACCGCGACCGGCCGATCAGCAGACTAACGATCTGCAGCATCAACGCTGCTGCCGGGGGGCCGGTTACGCAAATCGGGGCGTTCGACTACCGCACGTCGGCGCGGCGCCTTGCCAAGGGGCGCAGGCTCGTCCGGGACCCCCAGACCCGGGGCGGACGCTCAGCAGGCGCCTACCCTCCCCCAGACTCCGTCCGGGGGGACCCCCACCCCAGACTCCGTCCGGGGGGACCCCCACCCCAGACTCCGTCCGGGGGGACCCCCAGACCCGGGGCGGACGCTCAGCAGGCGCCTACCCACTCCTCTGTGCCGTCCGAGAACTTCTGGTGCTTCCAGATGGGGACCTCGTGCTTGAGGTCGTCGATGAGCTTGCGGCAGGCCTCGAAGGCCTCGCCGCGGTGCGGGCAGGAGACCGCGACGACGACCGCGAGATCGCCGACCCGCAGATCGCCCACACGGTGCACGGCGGCCAGTGCGCGGACCGGATAGTCGGCGACGACCTTCTCGGCGACCCGGCGCAGCTCGTCCTCGGCGGAGGGGTGGCAGGAGTACCCGAGCGCGTCGACGTCGGCCCCGCCGTCGTGGTTGCGCACCGTGCCCACGAAGAGCGTCGTGCCGCCGGCCGCGTCGTCGCCGACGGCACGGAAGACCTCGTCGACCGAGAGCGGGGTGTCACGGATCGCGAGGAGCTTGATCGGGTCCGCCGCGGTCTGCTCGCCGGGGTGGTCATGGGTGCGTGCCATGCGCCCATGGTGCCGTACCGCACGGACATCGCGGAATAGCGCTTTCCACCGGTGGACCCGACCCTCCGTAGGAGGGTCCTACATGCCGCGCCGCTTCCGCATCTGGCGCACGAGCGCCGCCGTGCCGAGCAGCGCCACCGTCGCACCCGCCGCGCCCGCCGCCGTCGCGTCCTTGCGGCCGAGCCTGCGGCCCGCCACGGTGTGCCGGCCCTCGACCTCCTCCAGGAGCGCGGCGAGCACCTCCTCGTTGGTCCACGTGGGCCGCCAGCCCGCGTCGTGCAGCCGTCCGACGCTCACCACCCACGGGTGCATCGTGTAGGCGAGGTCCCCGGCCGGGGACGGGGTGAGCCCGATCCGGTGCAGCCGGGCAGCCGCGCCCAGGGCGACCGCGGAGGGGAGCTCCATGCGCCGGATCCCGGAGAGCTCCTCCACCTCCTCCTGTTCGAGCCAGCCGTCGCAGCCGACCGCGAACTCCCCGTCGACCTTCTCGAGCGCCGCGTACTCCAGCGCGCTGACCAGGTCCTCGACGTGGCAGAACTGCCAGGTGGGGCGGGAGCCGGCCACGACGAGCAGCCGGGGCGACTCGAAGTAGCGGGTCAGGGCGGTGTCCGTGCCGCCGACCAGGACCGCCGGTCTGACGACGGTGACCTGGAGGCCGGGGTGGGCACGGGGCGCACGGCGCCCGAGCCGCTCGATCTCCAGCATGTCGCCGACACCGGTGGCCTCGGCGGTCGCCCGCAGCTCGGCGTCCTCGGAGAGGGGGATGTCGTTGTCGGGCAGCGCGCCGTAGACCATCGCGGAGGTGCAGAGCACCACGCGGTGCACGCCCGCGGCCGCGGCGGCCGTGAGGACCGTCTGCGCGCCGCGCACGTTGTAGGCCGTTCGGGCGGCCGCGTCGGATTCCAGGTCGAGGTCGACGGCGAGGTGCACGACCACGTCCGCGCCGCGCAGCTTCTCGGCGATCGCCGGGTCGCGGACGTCGAGGATGTGCCATTGCGCCTCGGAGACCTCGCCCCGGCGCTCGTCGATCGCGATGACCTGCTTGATCTCCTCGGACGCGGCGAGGCGTGCGGTCAGCAGGGCGCCGACCCCGGAGGCGGCGCCCGTGACGGCGACCACGGGGCCCCGCCCGGCGGGCCGGGCCGAGATGTTTCGCGCTGCGCGAACCTGAGGATCTGGGGAACTCACCGGGCGTCTCCAGCGGTTGTCTTCAGTACGTACCCGAATGACGCGTACGTACCAGGTGGCGTCCATCCTGCCGCAGGCCACGGCCCGGCGGAGCACCGAGCCCAGATCCGGCCCGGATGTCTACGCTGGTGGTGTGCAGCCGGGCATCGAGCCGAGCCGGGAAAGCCGCCGTCGGAAGGAATCCGGCGGCCCTACGAGCCGAGGAAACCTGTGAGTGACACCCCATTCGGATTCGGCCTTCCGCCGGAGGAGCCGGAGAACGGCGACGAGGGCAAGAAGAAGGACCCCGCCGGAGGTGGCCAGGGGTCCGGTGGCCAGGGCGGCGGCAACCCGTTCGGGGCCAATCCGTTCGGCTTCGGCGGTCTGCCGGGCATGGGCGGTCCGGGTGGTGCGGACAATCCGTTCGCCGCGATGTTCGGCTCGCTGAATCCGAACGACCTGGGCGCCGCCTTCCAGCAGCTCGGCCAGATGCTCTCGTACGAGGGCGGTCCGGTGAACTGGGACATGGCCAAGCAGATCGCGCGCCAGGTGGTCGCCCAGGGCACGTCCGACGGCACCAAGGACGCCAGCGTGGGCCCCGCCGAGAAGGCCGCGGTCGAGGAGGCCGTGCGCCTGGCCGACCTGTGGCTGGACGGCGTGACCTCGCTGCCCTCCGGGGCGAACACGGCCGTGGCGTGGAGCCGCGCGGAGTGGGTCGAGGCGACACTGCCGGCCTGGCAGCAGCTCGTCGACCCGGTCGCCGAGCGGGTCGGCACGGCGATGGGCGATGTGCTGCCCGAGGAGATGCAGGCCATGGCGGGCCCGCTGATCGGCATGATGCGGTCGATGGGCGGTGCCATGTTCGGCCAGCAGATCGGGCAGGCCGTCGGCGCGCTCGCGGGCGAGGTCGTCGGCTCGACGGATGTCGGTCTGCCCCTGGGCCCGGCCGGCAAGGCGGCGCTGCTGCCACTGAACATCGAGACGTTCGGCAAGGACCTGGGCGTCCCCAAGGACGAGGTGCGGCTCTACCTGGCCCTGCGTGAGGCCGCCCACCAGCGGCTCTTCGCCCATGTGCCGTGGCTGCGCTCGCATCTGTTCGGCGCGGTCGAGGGCTATGCCCGCGGGATCAAGGTCGACACCTCGAAGCTGGAGGAGGCGGTGGGTCAGCTCGACCCGACGCACCCGGAGCAGCTGCAGGAGGCGCTCCAGCAGGGCATGTTCCAGCCCGAGGACACCCCGGAGCAGAAGGCCGCGCTGGCCCGTCTCGAGACAGCGCTCGCGCTGGTCGAGGGCTGGGTGGACGCGGTGGTCCACGAGGCCGCGAAGTCCCGTCTGACCTCGGCGGACGCGCTGCGTGAGACGCTGCGCAGGCGCCGGGCGAGCGGTGGTCCCGCGGAGCAGACCTTCGCCACGCTGATCGGTCTCGAACTGCGTCCGCGCCGGCTGCGGGACGCCTCGCGGCTGTGGGCCTCGCTCACGGACGCGCGCGGGGTCGACGGCCGTGACGATCTGTGGCATCACCCGGACATGCTGCCGACGGCTTCCGACCTGGACGACCCGGACGGTTTCGTCCACCGCGAGCACCTCGACTTCTCGGAGATCGACAAGATGCTCGGCGAGGCGGCCCGCGGGGACGGCGACGACGAGGGCAAGGACGACACCACCAAGTGAGCCTGCACGACGACGCCGTTCTCGTACTGAAGGCGTACGAGAGCCAGGAGGAGCTGCGCGGGCTCTATCTGGACCACCTCACGGCGCACGAGGACGGGATGTGGAAGGCGTGCGGGGCCGGGCATCTGACGGCCAGCGCGCTGGTGGTGGACCCGGAGCGCGGGCGGGCTCTCCTGACGCTCCACAAGAAGCTCGGCATGTGGCTGCAGATGGGCGGCCACTGCGAGCCGGGTGACACGACGCTGGCGGAGGCGGCGCTCCGCGAGGCGACGGAGGAGTCCGGCATCCCCCGCCTCACGCTGCTGCCCGGCGGCCCGGTGCGGCTCGACCGGCATCCGATCCCGGCGCCGTGTCACTGGCATCTGGACGTTCAGTACGCGGCGCTGGCACCGGCCGGTGCGGTGGAGGCCATCAGCGAGGAGTCGCTGGATCTGCGCTGGTTCGCGTACGACGAGGTGGCGTCCGTGGCCGACACCTCGGTGGTGCGGCTGCTGGAGGACACCCTCGCCCGCCTCTAGGGCATGCGTTAGGGGCGGCCTCCAGGGAGGCCGCCCCTTACCTGTGCCCGGTGTACGGCGCGTCAGTTCCAGGCGTTGTTCTGGTTCTGTGCGCGGGAGCCGTGCTGGCCGGCGCCGAACTGGGCGGCGATGCCCTGCCCGATTGCGGCGTTCTGCGGCGGCATGACCTCGCTGGGCTGGACGAGGGCGAAGCCCGTTCCGAGGAAGCTGAGCTCCCAGCCCTCACCCGTGTCGCCACGGCGACGGCGGATGTTCGAGTTGGTCGTCTGCGCCTGCATCTGCACCCGCAGCCCGGTGGACCAGGCGACGATCGCGTCCGCGTCGACGTTGACGTACTTGTCCGGCGTGACGTGCATCATCAGTGGCTGGCCGGAGGTCATCAGGGCGACCTTGCCGCGGCCGGAGATGTTGAGCTGGTACTTGCCGGTGCCGGAGACGCCGTACTGGCTGTCGACGGCGATGGCCTCGGTGTGCAGGGTCGAGTCGAGCGCCAGGACGTAGGCGCTGTCGACGGTCATGCCCTCCTGCTCGACCTCCACGACGTGGATGTACTGGGCGAGGTTGGCGAAGTAGACCGTGCCCTGGCCGGAGCAGCGCATCAGGTCGAGGCCCTCACCGGTCCGGGCCTGGGCGCGCCTCTGGTTGGCGGTCTGGTACTCGCCGTCGAAGTCGACGAGTCCCTGGTAGGCGACCATGGCGCCCTTGCGGGCGAGGATGTCGTCCGAGCCGTTCAGCGCCACCCGCAGGAGCTGCGGGTTCTGGACGACGTACCGTTCCTGGCTCTGCTGCTCGGCGTAGTTGAAAAGCGGGCTCTGCATGGTGTGTTCTCGCTCCCCCTCAGCCCCGGACCCGCAGGCGGTCGGTGCTGTCCTCGCTCGGCTGTACGACGACGATGCCCTGGCCGGAGAAGGCCATCTGGAACGCCTCGCCGCTGCCCCGCCCGATCAGGGAGGAGGCCTTGAAGCTGCGCTTGCCCTTGACCTTGAGCGCCGGCGACCAGGCGACGAGCGCGTCCGGGTCGACGTACGTCTCGTCCTCGCCGCGGCCGCAGTCGACGACGATCGGCGTGCCGCGCGAGGTGATCGCGACCCAGCCGGTGCCGGCGAGTTCGACGTTGAACAGGCCCTGGCCGGCGAACTTGGCAAGACCCTTGACCTTCTCGACGCCCCACTGGAGGTGCGCGTCGAAGGCCAGCAGGTTGGTGCCGTTGACCGAGAGCGAGTCGTTGTTGAGGTTGATCACGACGACGTCCGCGCCGTAGTCGGCGAGGTAGAGCAGGCCGTCGCCGGAGCACTTCATGACGGGCGTGCCCTCACCGGTGATCCACTCCTTGCCGAACTGGCGGGCGGCCGGCGGGTTGGGCTCGTAGGTGACGAAGCCCTCGTAGGCGACCATCGAGCCGGTACGCGCGTACAGGTCGTGGCCGGAGGCCATGGCGACCTTGAGCATCGAACGGCCGTGGTTCTCCATCCGGGCCGCCATCGGGGTCGGGGCGAAGCCCGCGAGTTGCTGGTTCATTGTTCGGGCTCCCTCAGACCTCGTACGGCTGGACGACGATGAAGTTGCCGGGAGCGCCCCGGAACTGGAGGTTGACGGTCTCTCCGCTGTGTCCGGGGTACGCGTTGCGGCGCAGCCGGACCTGGCTGGAAAGGATCACCTGGGAGGCGGACGACCAGGCGACGACCGCGTTGCAGTCGGCGAAGGTGGTCGGCGTGACCGGCAGGACGACGGGCACGCCGTGCGTCTTGACGACGACGGTGCCGGTGCCCTGGAACTGCATCGTGAACAGGGCTCCGCCGGGGATGCCGTGGCCCTCGATCCTCCGTACTTCGTATTGGAGGGACTCGTCGAAGGCGAGCACGTTCTCGGCGGAGACGCAGATGCCGTCGCCCTGGAGCTCGATCGGGTGCAGGTGGGCGCCCTCCTCGGCGAGGAAGACCTGGCCGCGGCCGGAGCAGCGCATGAGCTGCATCTCCTGGCCGGTGGCGTTGCCGACGATCCGGCCGGTGAAGCCGGCGCCCTTGTGGCTGAAGTCGACCTTGCCCTGGTACATGACCATGCTGCCCTGGCGGGCGAGGACGGGGGCGCCGCCCATCTGCAGGTCGACCCGCATGAGCTGCTGGTTCTGCGGGGCCCAGCGGGCGCCGGTCGCGGTCTCCTTGAAGGGCTGGAGCGCGGCGGCGAGCCCGGGGCCGGTGGCGGGAGCGCCCTGTGGCACTCCCTGCGGCATACCGGGCGGCATGCCCTGGGGCGCGCCGCCCATCTGGCCGGGGACCTGCCCGAACTGGGGCTGCGGCTGGCCGTACGGGGGCTGACCCGGGACCTGGCCGCCGGGAGCCTGACCGAACTGCGGGGCCTGCGGGGCCTGCGGCGGCTGGCCGTACGGCGACGGGGCCGGGGGGTGCGGGGCCATCGGCGCGCCCATGGTGGGGGCCGCGTGCATCGGCTGGACCGGAGCCTGCGGGACGGGGGCCGGAGCGGGCGCGGGTACGGGGGCGGCCGGCGGAGCGCCGAACTGCGGGGCGGGCTGGGGCGGCGCGGCAGGCGCACCGAAGGCGGGCGGCGCGGCGGCCTGCGGCGGCGCGCCGAAGCCGGGGGCCGCTTGCGGGGCCTGCGCCGCGGGCTGCTCCTCGGCGACCTCGCCGCCGAAGTTCTTCAGCAGCGCTTCCAGGCCCCCGTCGAAGCCCTGGCCGATGGCGGCGAACCGCCAGACGTCCTTGAGGTAGAAGTCGCCCAGCATGACGGCGCGCTCGGTGGAGAACTCCGTGCCCGTGAACGGGTACCGGACGACCTCCTCACCGCCCGCCACGATGCGGATGTACCCGGGGCCGATCTGCGACATCTGGCCGGCGCCGTCGATGGTCGCGGTGAACGACAGCTTGTGGATGTTCGCCGGGATGCGGTCCAGCGTGACCCGGAAGGACTCGGTGTCGCCCGACTGTGCGCCGAGCAGCTGGATGGACTCTTCCGGCGACTTCGGCTGGTTGAAGAAGATGAAGTACCGGTCGTCCGAGAGCTGCTCGTTGGCGTCGAGGCCGAAGCAGCTGATGTCGAAGGTCAGCCCGGGCGCCGCGATCTGCACACCCACGTACAGATCGGTTCCCGGTGTGAGATCACTGATCTTGGCCTTGTGGCCGCGTTGGAATTCCCTGGCCATGCGTAACGACCGTCCCCCATCCCGAATGTGAATGCGTCGCGCCAGGCTAACGGCTGTGTGCGACATTGAGCCAAGCCGGTACGTATTCGGTACAGGACTGAAGCGGTCCGGGCTACTCCTCGCGCGCGGTCGGCAGGTGGGGCAGCCCCTCGGCGGCGACGACTCCCTCGAGGTAGCCGCGGGCACGCTCGGTGCGCGGATACGCCTCCAGGAGCCGCCAGAACCGGGGGCCGTGACCGGGCACCAGGAGGTGCGCCAGCTCGTGGAGGAGGACGTAGTCGACGACGTACTCGGGCATTCCCTGAAGCCGGTGCGAGAGACGGATGCTGCCCTCCGACGGAGTGCACGAGCCCCAGCGGGTGTTCTGGTTGGTCACCCAGCGCACCGACGTCGGCCGTGCCCGCCCGCCGAAGTACTGGTCCGACAACCGTTCGGCACGCTCGGTGAGCTCGGTGTCGCCGAGGACGCTCTTGCTCTCCTGGGCGGCCAGCTTGTCCAGCATGACCGTCACCCAGCGTTGCTCCTCCGCCTCGGACATCCGGGCCGGGATGAGCACGATGGTCCGGTCGCCCTCGCGGTAGGCGGAGACGGTTCTGCTCCGCCGGGAGCTTCTGCGGACCTCGACCGCGCTCGTCCCCGAACCGCGGGGCGGCTTCCTTGTCACGCTGCGCTGTGGATCGGCGGGCACGGCCCCGACGTTACCCGCTGTCAGCGGGGGAAGTCCCGCCTCCGGGACGGTTCGGCGGGGCTCCGGTCACACCGCGCACCATTTGAATGATTAATACCCCACCCCTGTGGACAACTTTTCGTGCCGGCTTCGACTCCCGGGCAATCTGATGACGGAGGAAGTGGACGGCGATCAAGATCACGGGGGCGGAAATGCATCCGATGCTGAAACCCGCGCTGCGAAGGGCGTGGCGCGATCTTCACAGTGTGCAGTTCGGGGCGACGTCCTCGCACGCGGTGGTGGTGGGGCCGCTCGACACGACCACCGGCAGCCTGCTCGGGCTGCTCGACGGCACGCGCGGCATGACGCTCCTGCGCACCGAGGCGCGGGCACTGGGACTGCGGGACGGGTGGCTCGAAGGGCTGCTCGAACGGCTCGCGGGGGCCGGGCTGATCGCGGACGCCTCGGCCGGGAGACCCGGAAAGGCCGTGGGCGCGGGACATCCGGACGGCGCGCTCGATCCCCTTCGCGCCGATCTGGCCTCACTCTCCGTCGTCCATCCCGAGCCGGACGGGGCCTTGCGTCGCGTGGCCGCCCGGCGGGCGGCGCGCGTCCAGGTCCGGGGCGCGGGACGGGTCGGCGCCACGGTCGCCGCCCTGCTCTCGGCCTCCGGGGTCGGCAGGGTGGAGGTGCTGGACTCCGGATGCGTGCGGCCCTGGGAGGTCGCGCCGGGCGGACTGTCGGCCGAGGCGGTGGGCGAGCGCCGGGCCGCGGCGGCGCATCGGCTCGTGGCGCGGTCGGCGCCGGGCGGCCGGCCTCCTCGTGCGGGCAGACGGGTGACGGGTGAGGCCGGGCGGGAGCCAGGGCACTCACTCGTCGTGGTGACACCGCGGGACGGCCTCGCCGCCTATCTCCCCGACCCGCTCACCGCCGAGGGCTGGATCACGACGGGCACGCCTCATCTCTACGCGGGGGTGCTGGAGGCGACCGGTGTGGTCGGGCCGCTGGTGCTGCCCGGCGGGACGGCCTGTGCCCGCTGCGCGCAGGAGGAGCGGTCCGACCGGGAGCCGGTGTGGCCCCGCATGCTGGCGCAGTGGCGCTCGGGCCCGCCCCCTGAGGTGCCGGCCTGCGATCTGGGGCTCGCGACGGCGGTCGCCGGGCTGGCCGCGGCCCACGCGCTGGCCTTCCTCGACGGTGAGTTGCCCGCCAGCACGGGGGCGCGCTGGGAGGTGTCGCTGCCGCTTCTGGAGTGGCGCGTGGAGCGGATGAGACCGCACTCGGCGTGTCCCTGCGGCGCGGTGCGACGCGGAGAGGGGGAGCGTGCGTCGGGGGCCGGAAGCCCGCACGACACAATGGCGAGGTAACGGCCCTGTGTGGCACGGCAGTCTGGGAACTGGAGGGGCGCATGTCTGATCTTCCCCGAAAGGCGGTCACCCGGACCGCCAGGTTGGCCGCGTTGCCCCTGGGCTTCGCCGGACGGGCCACCTGGGGTCTGGGCAAGCGGATCGGCGGCAAGTCCGCGGAGCTGGTCGCGCGAGAGCTTCAACAGCGCACGGCCGACCAGCTGTTCAAGGTGCTCGGTGAGCTCAAGGGCGGAGCGATGAAGTTCGGGCAGGCGCTGTCCGTCTTCGAGTCGGCGCTCCCCGAGGAGGTGGCCGGTCCCTACCGGGCCGCCCTGACCAAGCTCCAGGAGGCGGCGCCCCCGATGCCGACGCGGACGGTCCACGCCGTCCTCGAGGAGCGGCTCGGCCCGGAGTGGCGGGAGCTGTTCCTGGAGTTCGAGGACAAGCCGGCGGCGGCGGCCTCCATCGGGCAGGTGCACCGGGCGGTGTGGCACGACGGCCGCGAGGTCGCAGTGAAGGTGCAGTACCCGGGGGCGGGCGAGGCGCTGCTCTCCGACCTGACGCAGCTCAGCCGTTTCGCCCGGCTGCTCGGCCCGCTGATCCCTGGTATGGACGTCAAGCCCCTGATCAACGAGTTGCGCGACCGGGTCTCGGAGGAGCTGGACTACGGCCTGGAGGCGCAGGCGCAGCGGGAGCACGCGCAGGAGTTCTCGGGCGATCCCGATGTCGTGGTGCCGTCCGTGGTGCACCAGAGCGAGCAGGTGCTCGTCACGGAGTGGATCGACGGGATCCCGCTGTCGGAGGTGATCGCGGACGGTACGGAGGAGCAGCGGGACCGGGCCGGTCAGCTCCTGGCCCGGTTCCTCTTCTCCGGCCCGGCCCGCACGGGACTTCTCCACGCCGATCCGCATCCGGGCAACTTCCGGCTGCTGCCGGGCGCCGACGACGAGGAGGGTCCGGAGAGCTGGCGGCTCGGTGTGCTGGACTTCGGCACGGTGGACCGGCTGCCGGGCGGACTGCCGGAGACGATCGGCACGTGTCTGCGGCTGACCCTGGAGGGCGACGCCGACACGGTCTACGAGCTGCTGCGCGAGGAGGGCTTCGTCAAGGAGTCCATCGCTCTCGACCCGGACGCGGTGCTTGAGTACCTGCTGCCGATCATCGAGCCGGCGGAGGCCGACGCGTTCGGATTCACGCGGGGCTGGATGCGGACCCAGGCCGCCCGGATCGCGGACCCGCGCTCCCCCGCGCACCAGCTGGGCAAGCAGCTGAATCTGCCGCCGTCGTATCTGCTGATACACCGCGTGACCCTGAGCACGATCGGGGTGCTCTGCCAGCTGAACGCGACGGTGCGGCTCCGCGACGAACTGGAGGAGTGGCTGCCGGGCTTCGTCCCGGCCGAGTAGCGGCGCGGGGCAGGACCGGGCGGAGAGGCCGGGCGGAGGGCCGTCACCACCAGGAGGAGTCGAGGCGGCCCTCGATGGACCTGATGTTCTCGCGCGCGCAGGCCTCGCAGAAGTACTGGCGCTCGCCGTTCTCCACCGAGCAGGTCCAGGTCACCGGGAGTTCCTCCGCCGTCCTGCCGCAACGGGCACAGACGAAGGGCTTCTCGGGCTTCCGGGCGTCGTTCACCCTCCTGACGATAGTCCGACACGAGCCGGGCCGCGCAGCAACGCACCGCGGGGGCCGGTCCGTTCGGACCGGCCCCCGCGTGGTTACTTCGGGTCAGTGCATGACAGCCATGGCGAGCGCGCGCCGGGCGCGCAGCGAGACGCGCTCGGCCCGCTTCTGCATCCGCCGGGCGGCGACCAGGCGCGTGGCCTGGCGTTCCGCATCGGCTTCCCGCAGAAGGTCGTGCATATGAGCACGAGCCAGGGCTTCTTGGATGAGTTGCATTTCACGGGTCCTGTTCTGACGCGAGGCGTTCGCGCCGGAGATGGTGACGTCTGTGGTGGCGGAGCCGGACGGCTCACTGGTGGAAGAGGTCATCGAGGCCAGCTTCTGAGGATCGTGCGTGAGGGGTCGGTCGATGGTTCCGGTGACGTTCATGCCGCGACCGGGTTCTTGCGCGGGCGACCACGCGGCCGCTTGCGGGCGACGACCACGCCCTGGACGAACAGCTCTCCGCCCCAGACGCCCCACGGCTCACGCCGCTCCTGCGCACCGGCGAGGCAGGCCTCCATCAGCGGGCAGGTACGGCAGAGGGACTTGGCGTACTCGACGTCGGCCGGGGACTCGGCGAAGAAGACCTCCGGGTCGAACGAACGGCAGGGGACGGGTACGCCGAGGTTCTCGATGGCGTCGTCGAGCGCGGTGAGCGCGGTGAGGGGGGTCAAGGTGGAGTCCTCCGTGAGGCCGGGCGGCGGGATCGTTTCGGAAGGCGGTACGGACGGGGCGTGCGCTTCGAGTTGCACGGTGGGTAATTCCTCGTCTGGTCGTTCCGGCCTGTTGGGCCGGGGGTTCGGCTGGTACCGGGTGGTGCTGGTCCCGAGGCCCCTTCGCTCCGTCGTCCCCGTTCGGGGACAAACAGAAGGGCCGCGGATCCCGGGTGGGGTTCCGCGGCCCTGAAGGCGCCGGCCTGATTCAGATCAGGCTGGATCACTCCAGGGTTCGAGCCCACGGAAGGCCCACATCGTGTGGTGCTGCGTCGTCTGCTGCTTGGTTTCGGCACCGGTCGCCGCAAAGCCATAGGCCGAGGCCTTGACTGCTGCTACTCCTGCTTCCAGTGCCTTGGTCGGTCGCTCGTCGCGCTCCATGACGGGAAGACCCGCAAGGTCGGCGGCCGGCCGCAGGGAAGCGGCGCCGGCCAGACCAGCGCCGGACAGACCGGTGCCAGGAAGACCGCTGCCAATGAACGCCGAGCCGGAGAGGCCGAGCGAGCAGGCGGAGACGACCGAGCGATCGGTCATTTTGTCGATGCTGACGAAGCTGACGGTGGTGCTGTTGATGTTGCTGATCACTGGAATCGCCTCCTCTCGGCGTCTCGGAGGGGTCGGTGTGAGCCGGACCCTCATGTTTATTTGGACAAGTACAGCACGAAGACAGGGCTTCGAAGAAGCCGCTGTTTCCGTGGTTAAGAACCTATGGGGCTTGACGGGGGGTGCGCAAACTATTTTTTCGACGAGTTTTCCTCAGGTCTCCTCGTCGACTCCTCCACAGCCCTCACCTGGCTCTTCGCCCGCACAGAGGGCGAGAACGTCGGCTCCGAACCGGTCCAGCTTGCGCGCGCCGACCCCGGCGATTCCGGCGAGCTCCCCGCCCGTGGTGGGCACGCGCTCGGCGATCGCCATCAGCGTCTTGTCGGTGAACACGCAGTACGCGGGCTGCCCGAGTTCCCTGGCGCGGTCGCCGCGCCAGTCGCGGAGGCGTTCGTAGAGCGCCTCGTCCATGTCCGAGGGACAGTCCTCGCAGCGCATCAGCTTCATCTCGCCGGCCTCGGTGAGCGTGGCGCCACAGACACGGCAGCGCACCGGGCCCCGGTGCTTACGCCGTCCGCCGCCTGCGGCGCGGTCGACGGAGCCGCCGCCGCTCGATCCGCCCAGGCCGCCCGCGCCGAGGGCTCCGGAGCCGGGCCGCAGCCCCTTGAGGAAGCGGGTGGGGCGGCGGGAGGGACGGCCGCCCGGGGAGCGGGAGAGCGCCCAGGAGAGCGCGAGGTGGAGCCGGGCACGCGTGACCCCGACGTACAGCAGGCGGCGTTCCTCCTCGACCTGCTCGTCGGTCTTGGCGTACGTGATCGGCATCATGCCCTCGGTGAGGCCGACCAGGAAGACGGCGTCCCACTCCAGGCCCTTGGCCGCGTGCAGGGAGGCGAGGGTGACGCCCTGGACGGTCGGGGCGTGCTGGGCGGCGGCCCGCTCGTCGAGTTCGGCGACCAGGTCGGAGAGGGTGGCGCCGGGCCTGGCCCGGGCGAAGTCCTCGGCGAGCCTGACCAGCGCGGCGAGGGACTCCCAGCGGTCGCGGACGGCGCCCGAGCCCGCGGGCGGATCGGTGGTCCATCCCTTGGTGGAGAGCACGGCGCGGACCTGGGAGGGCAGGTCCTCGGCGTCGTCGAGCAGGGAGTCGTTCCCCCCTGCGCGGGCGGCGCCGCGCAGGGCGATGCCGGCCTCCCGTACCTCCTGGCGCTCGAAGAAGCGCTCGGCGCCGCGCAGCTGGTAGGGCACACCGGCGTCGGCCAGGGCCTGTTCGTAGACCTCGGACTGGGCGTTGATGCGGTAGAGCACGGCGATCTCGCCGGCGGGGACTCCGGCGGCGATCAGGTCGCGGATGCGGCGGGCGGTGCCCTCGGCCTCGGCGGGCTCGTCCGCGTACTCGGTGTAGGCCGGCTCGGGGCCCGGGTCGCGCTGGGAGATCAGCTCCAGGCGGTGCTCGGCGGCCCGGCCGCGCGCCTGGCTGAGCAGCCCGTTGGCGAGGTGGACGACCTGGGGGGTGGAGCGGTAGTCGCGGACGAGCTTGACCACCGTGGCGTGCGGGTGCCGGGTGCGGAAGTTCAGCAGGTGGTCGGGGGTGGCGCCGGTGAAGGAGTAGATGGTCTGGCTGGCGTCGCCGACGACGCAGAGGCTGTCGCGGTCGCCGAGCCAGAGATCGAGGAGCCGCTGCTGGAGCGGGGAGACGTCCTGGTACTCGTCCACCACGAAGTGCTGGTACTGGCGGCGGATCTGGTCGGCGATGTCGTGCCGGTCCTGGAGGATGCCGACCGTGAGCAGCAGTACGTCCTCGAAGTCGATCACCGACCGGTCCCGCTTGAGCTGCTCGTACGTCGCGTAGATCTGCGAGATCTCGGCCGGGTCCCGCGGCGCCTCGCGGACGGATTTGGCGACGACGGCCGGATAGTCGGCGGGGACGGTCTGGGTGACCTTGGCCCACTCGATCTCGCCGGTGACGTCCCGCAGCTCGTTCCGGTCGAGCCGGACGCGGCAGCGCGCGGCGGCCTCGGCGACGAGCTGGACCTTGCGCTCCAGGAGCCGGGGAAGGTCCCCACCGACGACTTTCGGCCAGAAGTACTGGAGCTGACGGAGGGCGGCGGAGTGGAACGTACGCGCCTGGACGCCTCCCGCGCCGAGCTGCCGGAGCCGGCCGCGCATCTCGCCCGCGGCCCGGTTGGTGAACGTGACCGCCAGCACACTGCCGGACTGGAGTATCCCCGCCCGCACCCCGTAGGCGATGCGGTGGGTGATGGCCCGGGTCTTGCCCGTGCCGGCTCCCGCCAGCACACACACCGGACCGTGCAGGGCGAGGGCGACCTCGCGCTGCTCGGGGTCGAGCCCGTCGAGCACCGCGTCGGCCGACTCGGGGACCTGCGGGAAGAGAGTGGAGTGCGTTGCTGCTGTCACCCCGCCATGCTGCCAGGTCGCGGGAGCCGGGCGCCGTGCGTTGTCCACAGGGCGGGGCGAGCGGTCATACGAATCGGGAATGGCCACGCGACCCCGTACGTTCTCAGTGGGCGGACCGGACCGACCCGACCCACCCGCATCCGTGAGGAACGCGGAGAACGCGAAGAACGCGAAGATCACGAAGAAAAGGAGCGCCTGGCCATGCAGGGCACTGTGACGATGTACAGCACCACGTGGTGCGGCTACTGCCGCCGGCTGAAGAGCCAGCTGGACCGCGAGGGCATCGCGTACACGGAGATCAACATCGAGCAGGACCCGGAATCGGCCACGTTCGTGGAGAAGGCCAACGGAGGCAACCAGACGGTGCCGACCGTGCGGATTCTCCCCACCTCCGGGACGGGCGAGGTCGTCATGACGAACCCGAGCCTCGCCCAGGTGAAGCAGGCCCTCAGCGCCTGATCCCGAGAGGACCCGAAGGCCCCGCGGCCGGTTTCCCACCGGTCGCGGGGCCTTATGCGCGGTTTCGTCCAGGCAAAACGGACGCATCTACTCCGCAGTGAAGAGCGTCACGCTTCCGATCTTTTGTGCGCCCCGGGACACCCCCCTATGCTCTCGTCCCGACCGCGATTTGCGGCTGCACATCCAGGTGGGGAAACCGAGTGCTCAACCAGATAGCCCCCGTAACCAAGTCGCCGCGCGAAGCCACAGTCGCGCCGAGCCTCGACCCGAGCCCCAGGAGCGGAAAACCCGGACGTCTCTACGCCCTCGACGGCCTGCGTCTCAGCGCCGCGGTCATGGTGGTGGCGTTCCATTACATGGCGATCGGCGGCGCCTGGCCCACGCCCGTCGACGAGCTCTTCCCCCAGGTCTTCCCCATAGCCTCCTACGGCTACCTCGGGGTGGACTTCTTCTTCCTCATCAGTGGCTTCGTCATCTGTATGAGTGCCTGGGGAAGGCCTCTGAAGGACTTCTTCGTCTCGCGCGTGGTGCGGCTCTATCCCGCGTACTGGTTCGCGGTCATCGCCACCAGCGTCGCCGTCACGGTGATCCCCGGCGGCCGTGACCACCTGCCCTGGAACGACATCCTCACCAACCTGACGATGATCCAGGATCCGCTGGGGGTCCCTCCCGTCGACGCGGTCTACTGGACCCTCTTCGTCGAGCTCCGCTTCTACCTGGTCTTCGCCCTGCTCGCCTGGTGGGGGCTGACGTACCGCAGGGTGCTGCTGTTCTGCTGCGTCTGGGGCGCGGCGACCATCATGGTCGCCCCCGCCCCGCCGGGTCCCCTGCGCCTGCTCGTGATGCCCGAGTACAGCTGGTTCTTCATCGCCGGCATGGCGTTCTACCTCATGTACCGGTTCCGCCCGAACCTGATGCTCTTCGGCATCGTCGCCGTCTGCTACTGCGCCTCGCTCGCGCCCACCATCGACAGGTTCAAGAGGCTCACCCTCCCCGGCGACCGGCCGGCCTGGCCCGTGCTCGTCCTGCTCGCCGTCTTCTTCGGTGTGATGGCCCTGGTCGCCACCGGAAAACTCTCCGGAATCCAGTGGAAGTGGCTGTCGATCGCGGGGGCGCTGACCTACCCGCTGTATCTGCTGCACGAGTTCATCGGCTGGGAGTTCTTCCACTACTTCAGCCGTACCGCTCCGCACGTCTCCCCATGGGTGCTGGTCACCGCCGTGTTCCTCGGAATGCTGGTGCTGTCGTACCTGGTGCACCGCGTCGTCGAGAAGCCGCTCAGCAGGTACCTCAAGCGCAACCTCGCCCGTCTCTGATCGCCTCCCGGCACCACGACGAAGTCCCCGCCCGGCGTACCGGGCGGGGACTTCGTCGTCAGCGTTCCAGGTCGGATCAGACGGCGTCGCCCGGCTTCGGGAGCGGCTTGCCGTACCAGAGTTCGATCAGGCGGGAGGCGATCGAGATGCCGTACGGGGGCAGCACCTCGCCCGACTCGAAGCCGGCGGCCAGATCCTCGCGCGAGAACCAGCGGGCCTCGTGGATCTCCTCGCCGTCCACGTGTATCTCCGAGGACGTGGCGTGCGCGAAGAAGCCCAGCATCAGGCTCGACGGGAAGGGCCAGGGCTGGCTGGCGACGTACTCGACCTCGCCGACCGTGACACCCGCCTCCTCGAAGACCTCGCGCACGACCGACTGCTCGATCGACTCGCCGGGCTCGACGAAGCCCGCGAGGGTCGAGAAGCGGCCCTCGGGCCAGTGGACCTGGCGGCCGAGAAGGATGCGGTCCTCGGCGTCCGTGACGGCCATGATGACCGCCGGGTCGGTCCGCGGGTAGTGCTCGGCGCCGCAGGCCTGGCAGCGGCGGATGTGCCCGGCGGCCGCGATCACCGTGCGCTCGCCGCAGCGCGAGCAGAAGCGGTGGAGCCGCTGCCAGTTCTCCAGGGCGACGGCGTGGACCATCAGGCCCGCGTCCCGCGGCGACAGCAGCAGGCCCGCCTCGCGCAGCCCCGCCGGCCGGGCCGACTGGTCCATGCGGCCGGGCAGGGCGTCCTTCTGGAGGGCGAAGTAGGAGACACCGTCGTCGTCCGTGCCCAGGAAGTAGCGGTGGGTCTCGGTGACAGGGGCCTCGAAGGCCGGGGTCATGACGAGTTCCGTGCGGCCGTCGGGGGTGTCGTCGATCAGCACCTGACCCCCGGAGACCACGAAGACGCGGGTCGTGGGGTGGCTCCAGGCCGCCGCGAGCCAGGCCTCGTCGAGACGGTGGTGGGCGGCGCGGTCGATACCGCTCGGGGCGGTGAGCGAGATCGGCAGGTCCGCGAACTGGCTGTTCAAGGTGGACACAGGTACTTCCAACTCCCCCTGATCGTTGTGTGGGTTCATCGCGCGGCGGTGCGCAGGGCGACGGGCAGGTCGCCCCACAGGTGTGCGGCGGTCTCGACGCCCTTGAGGAGGAGATCGAGCTCGATCTTCTCGTTGGGCGCGTGCCAGCCGTCGGACGGTACGGAGATGCCGAGGAACAGCACCGGCGCGCCCAGGACGTCCTGGAGGTCGGCGGCCGGGCCCGAGCCGCCCTCGCGGGTGTAGCGGACCCTCGCGCCGTCGAAGGCGCGGCTCATCGCGCCCGCGACCGCCTTGAGGGCCGGGTGGTCCAGCGGCGTGAGGCAGGGCCGGGTGGGGGCGCCGAAGACGATCTCGTACCGGATCCCGGCCGGGACCCGGGCGGCGAGCCAGTCCCGTACGGCGAGCTCGATCTTCTCCGGGTCCTGGCCGGCGACCAGCCGGAAGGAGAGCTTCAGCTGGGCGGAGGCGGGGACGATCGTCTTGCCGCCGGGGCCCTGGTAGCCGCCGCCGATGCCGTTGACCTCGGCGGTCGGGCGGGCCCAGACGCGCTCCAGGGTGGAGAAGCCGGCCTCGCCGAGGGTGCCGTGGGACCTGGCCGTGGTCAGCCAGGCGGCCTCGTCGAAGGGCAGCTCGGCGATCAGGGCGCGCTCGGCGTCGGAGAGCTCGGTGACGCCCTCGTAGAAGCCGGGGATGGCGACGTGCTCGTCCTCGTCGTGCAGGGCGGCGACCAGGCGTCCGGCGACGGTGGCCGGGTTGGGCACGGCGCCGCCGAAGGAACCGGAGTGGATGTCCTGGTCGGGGCCGTACAGCTCGATCTCGCAGTCCGCGACGCCCCGCATGCCGGTGCAGACCGTCGGGGTGTCCTCGGACCACATGCCGGTGTCGGAGACGATCACGGCGTCGGCGGCGAGCCGGTCCGCGCGGGCCTCGACGAGGGCACGGAAGTGCGGGGAGCCGGACTCCTCCTCGCCCTCGACGATCAGCTTGAGGTTGACGGCGGGCGCGGTGCGACCCGTCGCGGCGAGGTGGGCGCGGACCCCGAGCGTGTGGAAGAAGACCTGGCCCTTGTCGTCGGCGGCACCGCGGGCGTACATCCGGCCGTCGGTGACGTACGGCTCGAAGGGGTCGGTGTGCCAGCCGTCCTCGCGGGCGGCGGGCTGGACGTCGTGGTGCCCGTAGACGAGGACGGTCGGGGCGTCCGGATCGCCGGAGGGCCACTCGGCGAAGACGGCCGGCGAGCCGTCCGTCTCCCAGACCTCGACCGTGGTGAAGCCGGTGCCGGTCAGCTTGTCGGCGAGCCACCGCGCACTGCGCCGTACGTCCTCGGCGTGGGCGGGCTGAGCCGACACGGAGGGGATGCGCAGCCAGTCCACGAGGTCGTCGAGGAAGGCGGCGCGGTGCTGCTCGATGTACGTGCGCACAGCCTGGGTACGTACGGTCTGGACGGCGCTGTCCGGGGTCTCGCTCATGCTCCTGAGCCTATCCGGCGTCCGGGCCGGCTCTGTCCGGGGTCGGTCCGCCCAGCAGCGTCGCCTCCAGCTCGGCCCGTCCGGGGAGCGCCCGGGGGCGGACGACCTCGCCCGTGCGGACGTAGACGAAGACGGCGGCGACGTCGTCGGGGTCGAGGCCGTGCTGCTCGGCCCAGGCGAGTCGGTAGATCGCCAGCTGGAGCGGGTCGGCGGTGCGGAGGTGGCTGGTCTTCCAGTCGACGATCTCGTACGCGCCGGTGTCCGGGTCGCGGTAGACGGCGTCGATCCTGCCCCGGACGAGCCGGCCCGCGAGGGTGAGGTGGACGGGGACCTCCACCCGGTACGGGGTGCGGTGGGCGTACGGGGTGAGGGCGAAGGCCTCCTTGAGCGCGTCGAGGTCCCGCTCGTCGGCGATCTCCGGTTCGCCGGCGAACTCCTCGCCGCCGGGGAGCTCGTCCGGACCGAGCATGGGGAGCGGAAGCTCCTCGAATCGGGACTCCACCCACGCGTGGAACCGCGTCCCGCGCCGGGCGGCGGGCTGCGGCGGCCGGGGCATGGGCCGGGCCAGCTCCTGCGCGAAGCCGTCGGGGTCGGCGGCGACGCGGAGGACCTGGGAGGCGGACAGGTAGGCGGGGAGCAGGACGTCGCGGGTGGTGGCGCGGGAGCGGCGCAGTTCTGTGGTGAGGGCGGAGAGGTCACGGTCCCAGGAGGCGATGGTCTTCCGGTCCTCGGGGGTCGCGACGGCCTCCGGCGCCCGGGGGGCGGGGATGGCGTCGGGTTCGGGTCCGGGTTCGGGTTCGGGGACTTCGTCCCGGACCGGGGCCCCGTCCCGGAAGAGGTCCTCGTCGGGGAAGGGGGCCTCGTCCCAGAGGGGCTCCTCGTCGGGGAAGGGGGCCTCGTCCCAGAGGGGCTCCTCGTCGGTCCGGAGGTCCTCCGGGTCCTCGGGTGCGGTCGCCTGCGCGGGCAGCGCGCTCGCGGGTTGTACCCGCAGCGCCGCCTCGACCGCGGCCGCCGCTCTGCGGCGCCGGGCGAGGGAGTCCGGGTCCAGGGGCAGGGGCCAGGCCTCGTCGGGGCGGTTCTCGGCCAGGGCCGGGTTCTCGGCGTCCTTCTCCGGTTCGTCGGCCCACGCCTCGATCTCGCCGAAGCCCGCCGCGCAGTGGTCGTACAGGGCGTGGAGGAAGTCCGAGGGACCGCGCGGCTTCTTCTGGGCCGGGCCCCACCAGTGGGCGGAGCCGAGGAGGAGGGAGCGGGGGCGGGTGAAGGTGACGTAGCCGAGGCGGAGTTCCTCGGTGTGCTGGTGGTCGCGCATCGCCTCCTTGAAGCCCTTCAGGGCGGCGGCGTCCCAGCCGTCGATCCCGGGCAGGGTCGGGGCGTCGCCGCGCAGCGCGTGCGGAAGCACCTGCGGCTGGGAGGTCCACGACTCGCGGGACCTGGTGCTCGGGAACTGGGCGGAGACCAGGCCGGGCACCGCCACGACGTCCCACTCCAGGCCCTTGGACTTGTGCGCCGTGAGGACCTTGACCGTGTTCTCTCCACCCGGGAGCGCGTTGTCGAGGCCCTTCTCGTACTGGGCTGCCGTGCGCAGGAAGCCGAGAAAGGCCAGCAGCGTCGCCTCGCCGTCGAGGGAGGCGAAGCCGGCGGCTGTGTCGAGGAAGTTCGACAGGGTCTCGCGGCGCCGGGCGGCGAGCGCGTGCGGGGAGGCGGAGAGTTCGACCTCCAGGCCCGTGGTGGCGAGGACCCGGTGGAGGACGTCCATGAGCGGGTCGGCGAGCGAGGAGCGCAGGCTGCGCAGCTCGGCGGCGAGCCGGGCGAACCGGACCCGGGCCTCGGCCGAGAACGGCAGGCCGTCGTCCTCTCCCCCGGAGTCGAGGAACGTGTCGAGGGCGTCGGCGAGCGAGACGACCTCGGCCGGGTCCACGCCCTCGACCGCCGCCGCGAGCCGTTCGTCGGCGTCGGCGTCGTCCCCGGCCCGCTCCCGGTGGACGAGCACGCGGGCGCGGCGGCCGAGGAGGGCCAGGTCGCGGGGGCCGATGCGCCAGCGGGGGCCGGTCAGGAGGCGGACCAGGGAGGCGTTGGCCCCGGGGTCCTGGAGGACCTCGCAGACGGCGACCAGGTCGGCGACCTCGGGGAGGTGGAGCAGCCCGGAGAGGCCGACCACCTCGACCGGTACGTCACGGGCGACCAGCGCGGCCTGGATGGCGGGGAAGTCGGTCGCCGTCCTGCACAGGACGGCGATCTCGCCGGGCTCCCTGCCCGTGCGGACCAGGTGGGCGAGGGAGTCGGCGAGCCAGTCGATCTCCTCGGCGTGGGTGGGCAGGAGGGCGATCCGAACCGAGCCGTCGCGCTCCGCGCCGGGCGCCGGGCGCAGCGCCTCCACGCCCTCGTGCATGGCGCGCAGGGGCTCGGCGAGGCCGTTGGCGAGGTCGAGGAGGCGGCCGCCGCTGCGCCTGTTCTCCGAGAGTGCGTAGCGGGTGGCCGGGGTGCCGTCCTCGTACGGGAAGTGGGCGGGGAAGTCGTCGAGGTTGGCCACGGAGGCGCCACGCCAGCCGTAGATCGCCTGGCAGGGGTCGCCGACCGCGGTGACGGCGTGGCCCGTGCCTCCGCCGAAGAGGCCGGAGAGCAGCAGTCGCTGGGCGACGGACGTGTCCTGGTACTCGTCGAGCAGCACCACGCGGAACTCGTCGCGCAGGAGGGCGCCGACCTCCGCGCGCGTGGTGGCGAGTTCGGCGGAGAGGGCGATCTGGTCGCCGAAGTCGAGGAGGTCGCGGGAGCGCTTGGCGGCGCGGTAGCGGACGACGAGGTCGAGCAGCTCGCGACGGGCGGTGGCCGTCTCGGGAACCTTGCGCAGGTCGGCGTTGGTCAGCTTGGCGCGGGAGAGCGCGTCCAGGAGCTCGGAGTCGTACGCCCTCAGCTCCTCGGGCCGTACGAGGTGTTCGGCGAGTTCGGCGTCGAGGGCGAGGAGGTCGCTGACCAGGGTCGGGAAGGACCTGGTGAGCGCGGGGTAGGGTCCGGGCGCCTCGCGGAGCACGCGTGCGGCGAGCTGGTAGCGGGTGGCGTCGGCGAGGAGACGGGAGGTGGGCTCCAGGCCGATGCGCAGGCCGTGGTCGGTCAGGAGCTGTCCGGCGAAGGCGTGGTACGTGGAGATGCGGGGCTCGCCGGGGGGGTCGTCCAGGTCGAACGCGTCGGGGTCCGTGACGCCGGCGCGGACGAGGGCGGTGCGGACGCGCTCGGCGAGTTCGCCCGCGGCCTTGTTGGTGAACGTCAGGCCGAGGACCTGTTCGGGCGCTACCTGGCCCGTGCCGACCAGCCAGACCACACGGGCGGCCATCACCGTCGTCTTGCCGGAACCGGCTCCGGCCACGATGACCTGCGGCGCGGGCGGCGCGATGATGCAGGCCGTCTGCTCCGGGGTGAACGGGATGCCGAGGAGCTCCTTGAGCTGCTCGGGGTCGGTGATGCGTGCGGTCACCTCAGAGAGGCTAACCGGCGCCACCGACATTGATGCTGATACTCAGGTCCCGGTGGTCGTGGCTCTGCCACTGACTGACGCCCTGCTGGGCTGTCTTCCCGCTGTTCTGCCCGGCCGCCG
>NZ_JBHUYJ010000065.1:0-45118 GCF_042668715.1 Streptomyces sp. NPDC057271 | reverse complement strand
CAAAATCCTCGGCTGGAAGACTCCAGCGGAGGTGTTCGAGGAACAGCTACGCTCGCTACAACAGCCCGGTGTTGCAACCACCAGTTGAACTCGCCGAGTACACGTCCAGGAAGTTCGCCCGCGCCTGCCGCCGACTGGGCGTGACGCGGTCCATGGGCCGGGTCGGCTCGTGCTTCGACAACGCCGTCAGCGAGGCGTTCAACAGCGTCCTCAAAGTCGAGTACGTCCACCGTCACACCTTCCGCACCCGCACCGAGGCCCGGCTCAAGGTCGCCACCTGGATCACCGACTTCTACAACACCCGCCGACTTCACAGCGTGTGCGGGTTCAAGAGCCCGATCGACTACGAGAACGAGTACCGGGCCGGCCTCACCGTGGGACTGGCTGCATAGGAAGGACTCCACGGTTCGAGGGGATTGACACCACGCTCATCCCCACGATCTCCGCAGCGCGCTCAGCAATGGGGAAGGAGAGAGCGGACAACCCCCGGCTCGGGGGAACGGGAAGACAGGGGTGGTCGTGGCTTCGGCCATGGAGCCACGGAGTGGTCTCCGCGGTCAGCTGTCGTGGGAACGCGGCCGAAGGATTCGCCGCCCGCGAGGGGATGGTGTCCGCTCGGCCACGGTCCGTGGTCGGTGTGACGGGCTCGGCTCGGTCCGGTGGACTCAGGCCGCCGGCCGGGGCCAGGCCGCATCCTTTGCGTTGCTGCCGGTGAGCCCCGCGTCGTGGGCGATGAGGGCGGCGCGCACGCGGTTGCTGCATCCGAGCTTGGTGAGCAGACGGCTGATGTGGGCCTTGACGCCTCCCTCGCTCAGGTGAAGGGCCCGTCCGATCTCGATGTTCGCCATGCCTTTCGCGACGAGCGCCAGTACCTCCTTCTCCCGCAGGGTCAGGCCGCCGATGAGTTCGCGGGCGCGCTCGACACGATCGGTGTCGATCTCCGCCATCCGTTCCAGCACGTGTTTGGCGACCTCCGGGCCCAGCGCCGCCCCTCCGGTGACCACCGCCCGCACCGCGGCCACGATGTCCTGCGGGTCGCCGCTCTTGAGCAGGCATCCGGCTACACCGGCCCGCAACACCCGGTCGACATGTCTGCCGTCCGGCGACGAGGCGAGCACCACCACGGCGGTCGTGGGCGCCAGGCGGTGCAGGGCACCGACGACCCGGGCCCCTTGGGTGCCGGCCATCACACCGTCGATCAGCAGCACTCCCGGCTGGTGACGCGAGGCCAGCGCGACGGCTGCGTTGGCGTCGCCCGCCTCTCCGGCGACGCGGATGCCCTCGGCCTGCTCCAACATCGCTCGGATACCGCCCCGTACCAGAATCTCGTGATCGGCTATGCCGACCGTGATCGCCGCATTGGCCTGCCTGCCGGTGCTAAGGTCTGGCGCTGCGACAGAGATCACCATCCGCCCTCGAGCGGAGTGGGCGTCGGGCCGGGTACCTTCGACAGTGGTCGTCTTCGTGGTCTGGAACTGGTCGAACGGCCGCTGGGTTCGCAGCGGGGGCTGTGCCATGCCGACTCCTCTGACAAACGTACAGTTTGGCGGGCAGATGTCCCGGCGCCAGTGCCGGAGCCTGCCCCCGAGAGTGAGGCGGAGCTGCGGTGCGGGCGCAGTCCGTGCGTACGGGTCGCACCGGCAACTCCCACCGCATCCACCGCACAACGGCTTTGCCATCGACACGCATGAAATGGGCGGTGGGTTCGCCTGTGTACCTGAACGGAACCGGCATCGGCTCGGGCGCTCGCGGTGAGGCCCTGCACCGGGCAGTCCGGCAGTCCTGTAGTTTGCCGCCCGGTAGTCCGCCAGTCCGGCGGACGGATTCTCCGGCAGCTAGCGAAGTCTGTTCCTGGTCAGCTTTCCTGTGCTGTTCCGGGGAAGTTCGCCGAGGAACACCACGTCTCTCGGAACCTTGTGACGGGCAAGGTGTGCCTTGACGTACGACCTCACCCCGTCCTCGTCGAGCAAGGCACCCTCGACGGGGACCACGTACACTTTCAGGCGCTGACCGAACTCCTCGTCCCGCACACCGATCACTGCGGCCTCCCGTATCTCCTCGTGCTCGGCCAGGATGTTCTCGATCTCGGCGGGGTACACGTTCTCCCCGCCGGAGACGATCATGTCGTCCTCCCGGCCGTCGATGAATAACCTTCCCTCGGCGTCGAGATGGCCGAGGTCGCCGCAGCTCAGCATCGAACCGATCATCTCGCGGGGCCGCCCGTCGGTGTATCCCTTGAAGGCCAGGTTGCTGGCGACGAAGACCCGGCCGGTGATGCCGGGTTCCGTGATCCGCTGCCCGTGCCGGTCGAAAATCGCGATCCGGGAGCCGACCGGGGGCCTGCCCACAGTTCCGGGAGCGGCCTTCCAGTCCTCGGGCACGGCCACGGTCGCGACCGATACCTCGGTAGACCCGTACATGTTGTGGATCACATCGCCGAAACGCTCCGTGGCCCGGTTGCCCAGTTCGGGGGTGAGTGGCGCCCCGGCCACAAGGATGATCCTCAGCGACGAGGTGTCGTACGAGTCAAGAACCTTCCGGCCGAGGTCGAGGATCCGGTGGAGCATCGTGGGCACCAGCACGAGTGCCGTGGCCCGGTACTTCTCGATCTGGCCCAGCAGGGCCTCGGGGTCGAACCGGCGGCGCACCACGGCGGCCGAGCCCAGCGACAGGGACATGAGGAACTGCGACAGACCTGTGCCGTGGAAGAGCGGCGCCCCCACCACGGTGCACTCGCCGTTACGCAGGGGGATCCGGTCCAGCAGCTGTGCGACCGCCAGCGGGTTGCCGACCGCGCGGGGTGCGGCCTTTGGCGTCCCCCCGGTGCCGCTGGTCAGCAGCACCAAGGGGCCCGTCCGCGCGGGTGGAGGCAGTGGCCTGTCGTCCGCGTCCTGGATCAACTGTTCCAGTGTCAGTACGGCAGATCCCTCCCCGGCGTGCTCGCCGTCGGTCCAGGCCAGGAAGGACCGCACCGTCTCCGGGAGACGGGCCGCGGCCAAGGCCTCGGAGAACTCCTCGTCGTACACGATGGCGTCCACGCCCTCGCGCTCGGCGACCTGGGCCAACTGGGGTCCGGCGAATCCAGTGTTCATCGGCATCAACCTGGCCCCCAGCTTCCCGGCTGCGACCATGGTCTCCACCGCACCGCGGTGGTCCCTGGCCAGCAGAGCGACCAACGAGTCGGGTCCGATACCGCGTTCGGCCAGGGAGCGGGCGAGGGCGTTCGTCCTCCGATCCATCTGATGGAACGTCAATTCGCCCAGCTCGTCGACCAGACACAGCGCGCTCCCCTCCTTCCGGGCCCCTGCCCACACGGGACCGGCGGCCACCCCGAGCGTGCGAATCGCGCGCGCCGACCGGACGAGCAGATCGGGCCTGCCGAAGCGGATCAGACCCGACCGGTGAAGGACTCCGAGACTGCGCAGGACGACGCCTGCCCGTCTGATGGGTCCATAGTCATCGTTGCTGTACGACACAGGTCCTCCACTTGTCCTGGGCCGGCCCCCGGCGTTGTCGACCGGTCCGTGCGTGTCCTAGTGCGTACCTTTGATTCGCCTTCCACTCACCTATCTCCGCGATCATGTGGCCGAGTGCGGATGTCCGAGGTGGCCGAAGGATTCGCGCCGTTGCGCCCCCAGTGGCCGATCGGCCGCAGAGTGCCCGCTGAGGACCGCGGAGCGGGTGGCGCCGCCTACGTTGAACCCGCCGTCGGCCCTGGGAGCGACGCCCGGCAGCTGACGAAGGCGGACGAGGGCGGAGAGGTGCGATGAACCACTTCCACGAGACACCCGAACAGCAGCGGCTGCGCAGCTCGGTGGCGGAGATGGCCGGACGCTACGGGCTGGAGTACTTCGCCGGAAAGGCGAAGTCCGGCGAGGACACCACCGAGGTGTGGGAGGAGGCCGCCCGCGCGGGCTTCCTCGGAGTCAGCATCCCCGAGAAGTACGGCGGTGCCGGCGCCGGGATCTACGAACTACAGCTCGTGGCCGAGGAGTTCGCCGCCGGAGGAGTGCCGCTGCTGTTCCTCCCCGTATCGACGGCCATGTGCGCCACCTTCATCGCGAAGGCGGGCACCGAGGAGCAGAAGAAGCGGTGGCTGGCCGGGTTCGCCGACGGCTCGGCACGGATGACCTTCGGCGTCAGCGATCCGGCCGGCGGTTCCAATCTGCACCGCATCGCCGCCACCGCCCGGCGTGACGGCGACGACTGGGTGCTGTCCGGCCACAAGTCGCTGGTGTCCGCGATCGATCTGTGCGACGCCATGATGGTGATCGCCCGCACCGAGGACGCCGCCACCGGGAAGCTGCGCCCGGCCCTGTTCATCGTGGACCGGGACGCGCCCGGTCTGTCGTACGAGAAGACGCCGATGGTCTTCACGGCGGCTACCGGGCAGTTCGAGGTCACCATGGACGAGGTGCGCCTGCCCGGCAGCGCCCTGGTCGGCGAGAACGGCTCCGCCCTCCGCGCGCTGTTCGCCGGAGCGCTCAACCCGGAGCGCATCACCTTCGCGGCCTGGAGCTGCGGGCTCGGCCGCTACGCCATCGACCGGGCCGTCCGCTATGCGCGCGAGCGCCGGGTGTGGAACACGACCATCGGCGCGCACCAGGGCCTGTCCCACCCGCTCGCCATGGCAAAGATCAATCTCGAACTGGCCAGGACCTTCGTCCAGAAGGCGGCCTGGCTGTACGACCACGGCCAGGACGTCAGCGGAGAAGTGGCCAACATGGCCAAGTACGCAGCCGGGGAGGCCGCCATCAGGGCCGTCGACCAGGCGGTGCAGATCCACGGCGGCTACGGACTGACCGAGGAGCACTTGGTCGGCATCCTCTACCCGATGGTCCGGGTGGCCCATCTCGCCCCGGTGAGCCGGGAGATGCTGCTCAACTTCGTCGCCGAGCACACCCTCGGCCTGGAGAAGTCGTACTGACGACCCGGCCATACGCCTGATCAGGGAGCCGAAATGCGCACCACGACGACCGTTCCCCTCGAACCGCTCCTCGCCTACGCGGTGGCGAGCGCTCCCCCCGTCAAGACCGTCTCGTCCCTGACGGGGGAGCCCTTGGTCGAACTCCCGCAGTCCACGGAGCGCGACGTGGCCGACGCCTACGCCACCGCCGCCCGCGCCCAGGAGAGCTGGGCCGCCGTCACGGTGAAGGAACGCGCCGAGGTGGTGCTGCGCTTCCACGACCTGCTGCTGTCCCGGCAGCACGAGATCATCGACCTCATCCAGGTGGAGACCGGCAAGTCACGCTGGCACGCCTTCCAGGAGGTCGCCGGCACCTCGATGAACGCCCGCTACTACGGGCTGCGGGCGCCGCGACTGCTCGCCCCCGCCCGGCGCTACGGCCTGCTGCCACGCCTGACTCATGTGCTGGAGCTGCGCGCCCCCATCGGGGTCGTGGGCACCATCTCGCCGTGGAACTACCCGTTCGAACTGGGCCTGTCCGATGTGCTGCCGGCGCTGCTGGCGGGCAACGGCGTGGTGCACAAGCCGGACAACCAGGGCGCGCTGAGCGTGCTGTGGGGTGCGCGGCTGCTGCGCGAGTGCGGTCTGCCGGACGGTGTCTACCAGGTGGTGCTCGGTGATGGGCCCGGCGTCGGCGGAGCCGTCGTGGAGCGGGCGGGCCACATCTCGTTCACCGGATCGTCGGAGGTCGGAAGGCTCGTGGCCGAGAGGGCCGGACGCCGACTGATCGGCATCTCCCTGGAACTCGGCGGCAAGAACCCACTGTTGGTGCTCGACGACGCCGATCCGGTCAAGGCGGCCTCCGGTGCCGTACGCGACTGCTTCACCTCGGCCGGCCAGCTGTGCGGATCCAGCGAGCGTATCTACGTCCACGACCGGGTGTACGACTCTTTCACCAGGGAATTCCTGGACCGCATCCGCAGGATGCGGTTGGGCATCGGCCTGGAGTACGGCCCGGACATGGGCTCGCTGGTCTCGCAGCGGCAGCTCGACACCGTGACCGAACACCTTCAGGACGCGGTAGCCAAGGGGGCGCACGTCCTCGTCGGCGGCCGGCATCGGCCGGACATCGGCCCGTACTACTTCGAGCCCACCGTGCTGACCGGGGCCACCCCGGACATGAAGTGCTTCGACGAGGAGACCTTCGGCCCGGTCATCGCGCTGTACCGGTGCCGTTCGGTGGAGGAGCAGATCGAACGCGCCAACGCCGGCCGGTACGGCCTCAACGCCTGCGTCTGGAGCGGCGACAGCACCCGCGGCCGCAAGGTCGCCGCCCGGCTGGAGGCGGGCACCGTGAATGTCAACGAGATCTTCGGGGTGAGCTACGGCAGCATCGACGCGCCCATGGGCGGCATGAAGGACTCCGGGATCGGGCGCCGCCACGGGATCGAGGGCCTGCAGAGGTTCACCGAGGCGCAGACCATCGCCACCCAGCGCGGTGTCGCCCTGGAGCCGCCCCTCGGCCTCAGCCAGGAGACGCTGGCCCGCGGCTACACCAATGTCCTGCGCGCCTTTCGAGCTGTACGCCGCCGCTGAGCAGCGAAGAACAGGAAACCGAATGACGACTGAGAAGACGCCTGCCCCGATCCAGGTGGCGGTCATCGGGGCAGGCCTCGCGGGGCTGTGCGCGGCGATCCGCCTCAAACAGTCCGGAATCTCTTCCTGCACGGTGTTCGAGAAGGCCGAGGAAATCGGCGGGGTCTGGCGCGACAACAGCTATCCCGGCGCGGGCTGCGACATCCCGTCCTGCCTGTACTCGTACTCCTTCGAGCGGCACGGCGCATGGACCCGCACCTACGCCGAACAGCCGGAGATCCTCGATTACATCAGGCGCTGCGCGCAGCGCAACGGGATCCGGCCGCACATCAGGTTCGGCACCGAGATCACCCACGCCCGTTTCGACGAGAGCACCGGACTCTGGCGGCTGCGCTCGGCATCGGGGGAGCAGTACGAGGCCCGGGTGCTCGTCACCGCCACCGGGCAGCTCAACCGCCCGCGGCTGCCGGACCTCAAGGGCATGGACGACTTCCGGGGCACCGCCTTCCACTCGGCCCGCTGGGACCACGGGCACGACCTGACCGGACGCTCGGTCGCGGTGATCGGGAACGGATGCAGCGCGGTGCAGTTCGTGCCCCGCATCGCTCCCGTCGTGGAGCGGCTGCGGATCTTCCAGCGTTCCCCCAAGTGGATCATCCCGAAGATGGACCGTACGTATGGGCCGGCGACCCTGCGGGCCTTCGAGCGGTTATCCTGGGCGCGGCAGGTGCCGCGTGCCGCCTGGTGGTTGATGGCCGAGACCGTCGCCTACTCGCCGATCCACCGGGGTGCCATCGCCAGGGTGCTGGCTGCCCAGGCCCGCCACCATCTCCGCCGCCAGATCCCGAACCCGGTGCTGCGCGCGCAGCTGACACCGGACTACCCGTTCGGCTGCAACCGGATGATCCTGTCCAACGACTACTACCCGACCCTGACGCGCCCGAATGTCGAACTGGTCACCGACGGCATCGAGCGCGTCACCCCGGATGGCATCGAGACGGTCGACGGCAGGGTCCACCAATCGGACACCATCATCTACGCCACCGGCTTCCGTTCGACGGACTTCCTGTCCCCGATCGAGGTGGAGGGCCCCGGCGGGCGGCTGCGCGACGTGTGGCGAAGCGGCGCCTCGGCGTATCTGGGCATGACCGTCCCCGGCTTTCCCAACCTGTTCGTGCTCTACGGACCGAACACCAGCAGCGGCAACAACTCGGTCATCTACATGCTGGAGAGCCAGGTCCGGTATCTGCTGCGATGCCTCGAGGTCATCGGTGACCGGCGGACCATGGAGGTCAGCCGGCAGGCGCTCGACGACTACCAGCGCGGGCTCGACGCCGGACTGAGCTTCACGGTGTGGCTGGGTGACTGCCGCAGCTGGTACAAGACCGACTCCGGCACAGTCACCAATCTGTGGCCGCACCGCGCCTACCGGTACCGCCTCGCCACCCGGGAACCGGATCTGACGCACTACCGGGTCGGCGAGCGCACAACGGTGGTCCGGGGATGAGCCCGGGGACGGCGTCCGGGCGGCCGAAGCCCACGCGCATCAAGAGCTCGCACGCACGCTGGCTGGACGCGGCGGGCATCCACGACCCCGCTCTGCGGGCTGCCTTCGAGGAGTGCCGGAAACTGCAGGCCTCCTTCGGCCGCACCTACTACCTGGCGACGCTGCTGCTGCCGCCCGCCAAGCGCCCGTACGTCAACAGTCTCTACGGCTTCGCCCGTTACGCCGACGAGATCGTGGACAACGGCGACCCACTCACCAGGGCCGAGACCCTGACCCGGTGGAGCGACCGGGCCCTGGACGATCTGCGGCGCGGCGAGAGCGCCGACCCGGTCTGCCGGGCCCTGCTGCACACGATGCGGGTCTGGGACATACGCGCCGAGCACATCGAGGCGTTCCTCACGTCGATGCTCATGGACCTGACCGTCACCGAGTACCCCACCTACGCCGACCTGCAGAAGTACATGTACGGGTCCGCCGCGGTGATCGGGCTGGAGATGACGCCGATCCTCGAGCCCCGCGAGGACGGCGCGTACGAGCGGGCCCATGCGCTCGGCGAGGCGTTCCAGTTCACCAACTTCATCCGCGACATCGACGAGGACCTGGACCGGGGACGCCTCTACCTTCCCCTGGAGGACCTGGACGCCTTCGGTGTCAGCCGCGAAGAGCTCGAGGCCCGCGTCGTCACCCCGCGGATCAGGGAACTGCTCCGCTACGAGATCCACCGCACCCGCCGGATCTACGCGTTCGCGGCCGAGGGCGTCGACATGCTGGCGCCCTCCAGCCGCGACTGCATCCACACCGCCCTGGCCCTGTACGGCGGTATCCTCGACGAGATCGAGCGAGCGGACCACCAGGTCTTCGACAACCGCCGCGCGGCCGTGAGCCTGCTCAGACGGCTGCGGGTGGCGCTGCCCGCGTATCTGCACGCTCGGCGGCAGTGGGAGGTGAGCGGGGCATGACCTACCGGGTCTTCCTGTGCACCGTCCTGCTGCCGCTGCTGCTCCTGGTCGTCGCCCTGCTGGTGATGCGCCACCGGGCGCTGCCGGCGGACCTGCGTGCCGGGGGGCGGCGCGGACTGGTGACGGTGGGGATTCTGGCCGTCGTGGCGGTGGTGTGGACGACGCCGTGGGACCGATGGCTGATCCTGCACGGCGCCTGGAGTTATCCGCCGGGGAGCGTGATCGGCACGGTGGCCCGGGTGCCGGTCGAGGAGTACCTGTTCATGGTCGGTCAGACGCTACTGACGGGCTGCTGGACGCTGTACGTCACCGCCCGTGCCCCCGAGCGGACGCCCGCGAAGGAGGCGTGGCGGCGTCCGGCATGCTGCGCCGGGTGGCTCGCCGCGGCCTGCGCCGGCTGGCTGCTGACGACCAATCAGCCGAGCCTGTACCTGGGGGCCATCCTTGTCTGGTTCGCCCCGCCGCTCGCTCTGCAGGCGGCCATCGGGGCCGACGTACTGCACGCCGCCCGTGCGGACCGTCTCCGCGGACTCGCCCTGACCCCGGTGCTGTGGGCGGCGGACGCGCTGGCCATTCATGCCGGAGCGTGGCGGATCAGCGACGTGCACACCGTGGGGTTCGCGCCGGCCGGACTGCCCCTGGAGGAGGCCGTGTTCTTCCTGGCCACCAATCTGCTGGTGGTCGACAGCGTCCTGCTGGTCCGGGCCGCGCCGGTGCGCGAACGGATGGGCACGGCGGTCGGGCGGGCACGGCGGCCGGCGGCCGTATTCGAACCGGGGCGTCACTGACCGGCCCGCACTCGAGAGGACACTCCATGGCGATACGTGCAATCCGTACGGTTCAGGGACCCACCCGCCGGGTGGTGATCGTCGGGGCGGGGCTGGGCGGACTGTCCGCGGCCCTGCGGCTGGCCGCCGCCGGGCGGGAGGTCATCGTGGTCGAGCGGGAGCCGGTGCCGGGCGGGCGGGCCGGGCTGCTGCAGGAGGGCGGCTACACCTTCGACACCGGTCCGACGGTCCTGACCATGCCGGACCTGATCGCCGACGCCCTGGGCTGTGTCGGCGAGCGGATGGAGGACTGGCTGAAGCTGGTCCGGCTCGACCCCGTGTACCGGGCCTCCTTCGCGGACGGCACACGGCTGGACGTACGGGCCGACCCCGAGGACATGGCCGAGGAGATCGCTCGGGTCTGCGGCGGGCGAGAGGCCGCCGGATACCGGCGGTTCCACCGCTTCATGGAGCAGATGTACCGGTACGAGATGAACGACTTCATCGACCGCAACATCGACAGGCCATGGAACGTGCTCACCCCTAACCTGGCCCGGCTTGTGGCGCTGGGCGGCTTCCGCCGCCTCGCCCCCAAGGTCGCCTCCTATCTGCGGGACGACCGCACCCAGCGGATCTTCTCCTTCCAGGCGATGTACGCGGGGGTCTCGCCCCAGCAGGCCCTGGCCCTGTACGCCGTCATCGCCTACATGGACACGGTCGGCGGGGTGTTCTTCCCGGTCGGCGGGGTGCACGCGGTCCCGAGGGCGCTGGCGGGGGCGGCGGAGAAGCACGGGGTGGTCTTCCGGTACGGCACCGAGGCGGCCCGGGTGGAGATGTCCGGGTGGCGCGCGACCGCGGTCATCACCACGGACGGCGAGCGGATCCCGGCCGACGCCGTGGTCCTCAACCCCGATCTCCCCATCGCCCACCGCGAGCTGCTCGGCCGCGAGCCCCGCTCGGTGCGGCGGCTGCGGTACTCGCCCTCCTGCTTCCTGCTGCTCTCCGGCGGCCGGGCCACCCATCCGGACCTGGGCCACCACAACATCCACTTCGGCCGTGCGTGGCGAGGCGTGTTCTCCGAACTGCTCGACCAGGGGCGACTGATGAGCGACCTGTCGTTCTTCGTCACCTCGCCCAGCCGCACCGATCCCCGGCTGGCCCCGCCGGACCGGCACACCTACTACACCCTCTTCCCCACGCCCAATCTCCGGTCCGGCCTCGACTGGGACCGGCTCGGGCCGCTCTACCGCGACGAGGTGGCGGCGACCCTGGAGAGCCACGGCTACACCGGTTTCGGCTCGGCCATGGAGGTGGAGCACATGATCACCCCCGCCGACTGGCAGCGTATGGGCATGGCCGAGGGGACACCGTTCGCGGCCTCGCACGTCTTCTCCCAGACCGGCCCATTCCGGCCCGGCAACCTCTACGGCGAGAACGTCGTCTTCGCCGGCTCGGGCACCCGGCCGGGTGTGGGTGTCCCCATGGTGCTGATCAGCGGACGACTGGCGGCTCAGCGCGTCACCGGGGTGGCCTGAGCCGACGTGTCACCGGGGCGGCCCGAGCCCGGCGCCGACAGCATCGAGTTCCGCATCGGGTATCCAGTTCGAGTGGAACCCGAAGGGCACGCGCACGGGTAGGCGTACGGTCGCGACGGGCGGGCCGGTGAAATCGCGGGCGTCGAGTACCACGAGGTCGCTCTCATGATGGAGCGCGTCGATGCGGAAGTGCAGTATCCAGCCGTCGTCCTCAGCCGCGCCGTTGCCCGCGCGAGGGACGAACACCGGCTCGGTGGGCACCGATCCACGAGGGAAGGCGCGCTCCTCGGTTCGCTCCCGCGCGAAGTCGTGCTTGAGCAGCACCTCGGGCTCGTAGGTGCTCAGCCCCTGCTCTCGGGCGCTGATGCCGTAGCAGTGGCGGAACGGCCGCCCGATCCGTCGGGGGTCGATGCGCGGCAGCTCCTGCTGGTGGTCATCGAGCTGGCGTTCCGTCACTTTGCCGGTGGCCGGGTCGATGGTCCACTCCCAGAGCATGCACGCCCCGTACGCGAAGGGGTCCTGACTCGTTCCGTCGAACATCTTCGGGTAGCGCAGCGCGTAGATCCGGACGACTCCGTTCTCCTCGGTGGCGTTGACCGCGTGGAAGACGAAGCAGGGCGCGATGGAGAACCACCGCAGACTGCCGGCTCCGCCCTCCCGGGGGAGCAGACCGATACGCGCCTGATGCCGGCCGTCCCAGCGGAAGGGAAACCTGCCGCGTGCCGCCTGCCCGAGGTGGAAGCGCACGGGTAGATCGAACAGCACCACATGCTTCTCGGTCAGGGCGATGTCGTGCATCATCGGTCTGCCGCCGAGCGGGATCCGCTCCGTCTTCCTGATCGTTCCCTCGGCGGTGATCACGAGATAGTCGGCCGAGGTGTGCAGCGGCGAGTACGCGAGCGCGAAGAGCTCCCCGCTGACCGGGTCGGTCTTGGGGTGCGCGGTGATTCCTATGGGCAGTCCGCCGCCCAAGTCGGAGTACTCGACGGTGTCCAGGGTCTCACTCAGCCGGACCGGCAGGCACCCTGTCTCGACCAGGGCGAGCAGCAGGCCTCCGTGACAGACCACATTGGTGTTGACGACATCGGTGAAGAACCGGCGCGGCCCCGGGGGGCGGGACTCGCCGAGAGAACGGCACACCCGCCGGGAGCGGATCCATCGATTGCGAAACCATTCGGCGCGGCCGTCCCGCAGCCGGATGCCGCAGACCATGCCGTCCTGGCTGAACCAGGAGTAGTCCTCCGCGCCGCGGCGTCGGGGCGGCGCCACCGGATTGCCGCCGATCTGTGTGAACAGCCCATCCAACTCGGGCGGGATCCTGCCCTTCACCGGAAGGCGGTGCGCGGTGCGTTCGGTGTAGAGGGGCGTGAAGGCACCCTGCAGGAACGGACTGACTCTGCTCGACATGTGTCACTCCTCGCGTCCCGGCGAGGCTAGGCTGCATCGGAGCCGGGCGGACGCGGCCGGTGAAAACCTGGCCGACCGATTCACCCGGCCCGCGGTGTGCCGCATCCTTCGTCCACGTACTACAGCCGGAGATCAAGTCGGTCGGGGTGCCGGGGCCAGGCGAAGCCCTCGTACGCCGACTCGTAGTCCTCCCAGGGTGACGCCGAGTTCCGCTGCCAAGTCGGCCAGCCACCACTCGTGTTCGCTGGGAGCCTCGGCCGGATCGGGGCCGCGGTGAGGGACCCGCCGGGGCTTTGACCACTGCGGAGACTCTGCTGCGCAATTCCGGGGTCAGGCTGTGAGCCGGTAGGCGAGGTGTTCGAGGCGGCTGCTGCGGGTGTGGTGCTGGTCGTGTCCGGTCCAGTACGCGTCGAGTCGGATTACGTTGAGTGCGGTGGCGGAGAAGGCGTGCTGGAGGCGGACCTTCGGCAGTCCGCGGTAGCGGGCCCGGCGGATGCCGGTGATGTCCAGTGCCTGATTGATGGTGCCCTCCACTCCTGCACGCAGGGCGTACTTGGCCTTCCAGGTCTCGGTCTTCTGCTCGGCGCGGGCCCGGATGAGGGCCTCGTGCGGTTCCCTGGGCCGCAGGGTGAGCATGCGCCGACCCGGCGCGGAGCTGGTGCACTGTTTCTGGAAGGGACAGGGGCGGCAGGTGCGGACGCTGAAGGTGATGACGATCGCGTCCGCGCCGTGCTGCTTCACCGGGTTCCAGTGCGCGCTGCTCTTCCCGGCGGGACAGCGGACCTGGCGGGCCTTCCAGTCAATGGCGAAGGCGTTCTTGTCGAAGCCGGCGTGGGCCTTGGCCTGGGCCGAGTGGTCCAGCAGGACGGGGGTGACCATACGAGTGCCCCGCTTCAGCGCGGCGGTGATGAGATCGGCGGAGGGGTAACCGGAGTCGAGGTAGTGCTCGCCGGGTCTCACCCTGTGCTCGGCCAGGCGCCGTTGAACAGGCGCCGTCGCCTTCACATCGGGCACGGTGGCGTCGGTGGTGAACACGTCCGTGATCAGGTTCGGTGTTGCCGGGACCCCGGCTTCGGCTTCGGCGGGAGTGTCGCAGGTCTCGGTGAGGTGGACCTTGTAGCCCATCCAGAACAGGTCTTCGCCCTTGGCTGCCCAGCGGGCATCGGGGTCGTAGGGGGAGGCCAGGCGGAGTTGGCCGGGCGGGACACCCTCGTCGTCGGCGTCCCGCTTCTTGATCACCACCCGTCCCCGGGTGTCGGCGTGCAGGTATTAGGTCTGCACGAGAATCTGCCGCAGGAGCCGTACAGACTCGATCTCACGGATCCAGCCCGGGGCGTCGGGGGCCCACGCCGCCTGGCACAACGCCAGGGCATCCTGCCCGAAGACCTGCGCGAGCCGGTCGCGTTTCGTCCGCGAGGACCGCATGCGCCAGCCGTCCACCCTCGGCCCGTAACGGTGGGCGAACTCGGCCACATCAACCTGTCCGGCCAGCCAGGCCGGTGCCGCGACCGCGAGGGCCTCCAGAGCTGCCTGCACGCTCTCCCCGGCGAGCTTCAGACGGTTCAAGTCCCGCACCGCGCTGATCACATGGGTGGAATCGGTGCGCTGCTTGCCCCCGGCGGCTACCAGGACCTCGTCCTTGCAGTGCTCCAGGAGCCGGTCGAAGACCACCCGTTCCATGCCGTGCCCGGCCAGCCGGGTGCGGAACCGGCTCAGCACGCTCGCTTCGAAGCCCGTGTCCGTCAGCTCGGCCCCGAGCACGTACTTCCAGTCGATCGCCCGCACCGCCATCGCCGCGGCCTGCCGGTCGGTCAGGTCCTCGGCGAACTGCAACACCGTGACCAGCGACAACACCCCAGGTGACAGACCCGGTGCACCGCGTACCCCGAACGCGTCGGCGAACGGCTCGTCGGCAAAGACCTCCGCGAGCCGATCACGCACCCGCATCGCCAGACTCCCCCGCGGGAACGCCGCCCGGGCCACCGTCGCGGTCTGCGCCGGAACCTCCGGAAGCCCCTTCGGCCGCATCGACAACCACATCACCCCCACGGCCGCACGACAGGACAACGGCCATACAGACGATCATCCCGCGCCCACCAACACCCCGCACGGAATTGCGCAGCAGAGTCTGCGGAGCGTGAGGAGTTGGTCCGGCTGCGGCGGAAGGTTCGCGAGCAGGAGGCCACGATCGAGGTTCTGGGAAAAGCGACCGCCTTCTTCGCTCAGGACAAGATGAGGTAGACACCGTGGCACGGTGTCGTTTCATCGATGCGGAGAAGGTATCGGAGGTGATCCTGCAGGTCACAGCGTTGCGTTTCTGTGCCGTGTGCTGGGAGTGCCCCGTTCCACCTGCTACGCGCACAGGGCGTCACGGCCGGCCCGGCACGGTGCGGGAGCGGGCCGAGGAGGTGCTGGTGGGCGAGATCCGGGTGCTTCACGCCGGATCTCGCGGTGCCTACGGGGCCCCGCGGATCCACGCCGCCCTGCGGCGGGCCGGGCGGGTGGTGAACTCCAAGAAGATCGAGCGGCTGATGCGCAAGCACCGGATCGTCGGGATCACCCGCGCCGGCGGCGGGTCCTGACCCGGCAGGCGTAGCCGCTGCGGCAGGCGCCGAGGCGAGCCAGCGGCTCGATCATGCGGGCGGCGACCTCCTCAGAGTGCGGGACGTGGCGTTCCGTCGGTCTTGTCATCGCTCGATGGTGTGACGTTGGGGCATCGTCGCCGGTCAGGCGTTCGGGGTTCGCTGGGTTGTGGAATGAGCATGCGCAAGCCGTACCCGAGCGATCTCACTGACGAGCAGTGGGAGTTCGTTGAACCCGTGATCACCGCATGGAAGGCCCGGCATCTGTCGGTCAGCGGCCATCAGGGCAAGTACGCGATGCGGGAGATCGTGAACGCGATCCTCTACCAGAACCGCACGGGCTGTCAGTGGGAGTTCCTGCCCCACGACATGCCTCCACCCGGAGCGGTGAAGTACTACTTCTACCTCTGGCGCGACGAGGGCACCGACCAGGACATTCACGACCTGCTGCGCTGGTAGCTGCGGGGGAAGCGGAAGCGATCAGCCGACCCGAGCCTCGTGGTCCTGGACACGCAGAGCATCCACGCCGCCGTCGGTGTCCCCGCCACGACGACCGGCAAGGATGCTGCGAAACGGGTGCCGGGTCGGAAGAGATGCCCGGCCGTGGACGTATTGGGCCTCTTCAATGACTGCGTCGTTCTGCCCGCCTCCGCGCACGAGAACACCGCCGGCATCGCCCTGCTGGACGGTGTCGCCGCGCAGTGCGACACGGTGACCAAGGCCCTGGTCGACCAGGGCTTCAAGAAGAAAGTCGTCGAGCACGGCACGAACCTGGGCATCGACGTCGAGATCGTCGAGCGCAACCCGTATGACAAGGGCTTCGTCCCGCAGGCCAAGCGGTGGATCGTGGAGCAGACGAACGGGATCCTGATGTTCTACCGCCGTCTCGTACGCGACTACGAACACCGGCCCGCCTCCTCCCGCTCCCGCGTCCTGTGGGCGATGACCTCCGTCATGAGCCGCCGCCTCACCGGAGGCACCCTCGCCTCCTTCAGGACCTCATGAGTGAGAACCCACAGGTCAAAGCCATTCTCGAACACATCGAGACCCGCGAGCGCGAACTAGACGACCAGGCCGGACAGCTACGGACCCGCATCGAGGAACTCACCCGGCAGCTCGGCGAGATCGACGCGGACAGCGAAAGCCTGCGCATCACCCGCAAGACCCTCCTCGCACTCCCACTGCCCTCACCCGCCACCGAACCGGACCGCCCCGACATCCCGGACCACCCCGCCTACCAGCAGATTCTCACTGCCGTGGCCGACGCCGGGCGGCCGATGCGCGCCCGCGACCTCTGCCAGGCCCTCGACTTGCCGATCCTCCCGAAGAACACCGAAGGCATCCGCTCCAAACTGAAACGCCTGGTCAGCCGGGGCATCCTCACCGAGCCCGAACCCGGACTGTTCGCCCGCCCCGGCTCTTGAGGAGCATCCCCCGCCCGCGACCAGCGATCCTTCCCCAACCTCAACCACGAAACGGACAAGAGCTCACGTTCCGCACTCTCATAGTCACTGGTATTGAGCCTATTTATAACATTGAACACTCCCCCATGAAGAGGACACATATCGGAACGCAGCGCGACGGAGAAGCTCCGGGCCGCCAGGGACTTCCTGCTCCAGCACCGGGAGGACTACGAGTCGGCGTACGAGGGCTTCGCCTGGCCCCGGCACCCCGACCGACTTGATCTCCGGCTGTAGTACGTGGACGAAGGATGCGGCACACCGCGGGCCGGGTGAATCGGTCGGCCAGGTTTTCACCGGCCGCGTCCGCCCGGCTCCGATGCAGCCTAGCCTCGCCGGGACGCGAGGAGTGACACATGTCGAGCAGAGTCAGTCCGTTCCTGCAGGGTGCCTTCACGCCCCTCTACACCGAACGCACCGCGCACCGCCTTCCGGTGAAGGGCAGGATCCCGCCCGAGTTGGATGGGCTGTTCACACAGATCGGCGGCAATCCGGTGGCGCCGCCCCGACGCCGCGGCGCGGAGGACTACTCCTGGTTCAGCCAGGACGGCATGGTCTGCGGCATCCGGCTGCGGGACGGCCGCGCCGAATGGTTTCGCAATCGGTGGATTCGGTCCCCACCGCCACCACAGAAACCGACTGAACGACCACATCCACAGGCCACGTGGTCACGATTCAACCGGCCAAAGTGGGTCCAAGTTCAGGCGCCCCCGACATATGAGCCCGAATACTCCAACGATTCAGCGAGCGCGAAGGGAAGGCCGTGAAAAAAGGAACGGTCAAGGCAAGACGAGTAGGCACCTACCTGGTTGGCCAAGACTTGTTGGCCTACCCGCAAGAACTCGAAGACGACCTCCGCGACTGTGGACTCCCCGCCGATGAGCGGGCACAGGTGTTCACGGTGGCATGGGAATACGTACGCTGCGCAGTGCCGGAGTTCACCAACTGGGGGAGATATCTAGCCTTCACTCGACTGACGGTACTAACTACCGTGGCGGAGTACCGTGGACACCTGGTGGACATGAGGAAATGCATGACCCCGGGCGAGACGGTTCTCGGATACAACGTCCCCGAACTGCTGGACACGCTCTTTGCCGGGACAGGAGTGCACGATGAGATGGCCCGCGAGTACACATCGAGCGTCCTGTTCATGGCGGAGAAGGCACGGGACCGGCAGTCCGTCCTGTGGAGGCGGCATGCGGAGGCATTCGCTCTGTCACCCGTCGACTATCTCCGGCTGCGCGACTGCGATGCACAGGTGCGGTTCTTCGTCGCATCGGCACTGGCCTGCAACAACCTGGTACCGACCTTCAGCGAGGAGCAGTACCGGGCCATAGCAGACATTGGGGTCACACTCTACGACGCTGTTGCGTTCTATAAGCACAGGGCCGAAGGCGAGATCGCCAATTTGTACGCCTATTGCGGCCAGGACATCGAATTCAGGAAGGCCGCGTACCGGGATCACCGCTCAACGCTGTGGGTCCTGGAAACCCAATGGTGCCGGAGCGTGGCAGGCAGGTGCGCGGTGAACGTCGTCAAGCAACTACCTCTGGTTCATATGTCGATGCGCCGCTACAGGTACGTCGAAGACGGCCTGACCATCGGGAAACCGGAGTCCGATGCAGTGGTAGCGCAGGCACGGGCCAATGTGAAGCTCTGGTACCGGAAGGAAACAGAACAAGGGCTGATCTTCCCGCAGCGCTCCTGGGCCGATGACCGGGATGCCATGGCAGCCGTAAGCGATTTGCTGTATCCCGGGCTGGAAGCCACCCTGGTGCGAACGGTGGAGGAGTTCTGCAAACGCTGCGTCCGCCATCCGATCTACGGCGCTCGTGGGGAGGCCGGGATGTTCGGTGGCGTGGACGTGTGCGACAAGTGCAGGCAGGCATGGCGCGCCTACGTGCTTTCGTCCGGACGGAGGCACGCACAAGCCCTTTCCCTGCCGTACGAGGAGCTGGCTTGAAGCTTCGTACTCGCGTAATCCGAGATTCGCTTCCACGCCGCAAGTTCCGGCTACCGCGTGACGAGTGTTCGACAGGCGTCGCCGATCAGGGCCTTGGCAAAGTGTCGTGATGTCCAGTTCGTGATCATGTGAGCCCGAGCAGGGCGAGCGGTCGGCGGGCGTCGCGGGCGTTGTGCCGCAGTGCGGAGGCGATGTTCGTCTTGCCGGCCAGGCGGAGGGCGCCGATGGCGAGATTGCGCCAGGTGGCCATGGCGCGAGGCGCGGTGCCCGTCCGCAGCTGGGGAAGCATCCTCGGCGAACGTCACATCCCTGACATGGTGCAGGGCCTCGACCTTCCAGTGGTCGCGGATCAAGCTCGCGAGCTCGGCGGGTGTGGCTTGCTCGGCAGTGAGGCTGGTGACCGCGTAGACGGTCTTGATGCTGATCTTGCCGGACTTGCGGTCCACTCGGCGGCGCTTGAGCTGGACGGCTTGGCGGGCCCCGGGGAAGAGCAGGTTGTTCACCGTGCACACCTTGCTCCGGCGGATCTCGCCCCGGCCGTGCCCGGCGTCGCGGGTACGTCCCTGCAGCGGAATCTGCCTCCACGGAAGAGACTTGAGCTGCGTGCGGAGCTTCTTCTGATTCCCTTTCACGATCACGATGTAGTGCGCATTGCGGCCGAGCAGGTACGCCGCGTGCTCGCGCTGGGTGTGCATCGCGTCGCTGGTCACGACCACGCCCGCCAGATCAGCGATGGTCTCCAGCAGCGGTTGGAAGCAGGTGACCCGCGACGGCATCCCGGTCCGTGTATGGTCATGGCCCGGAAATGCCTCCGACCAGACCCTGATCCGGCAGGTCAAGGACGACATGCGGGACTGGACCCTCTCCAAGATCGTCTGGGTCGCCGACCGCGGCTTCTCTTCCGACCGCAACCGCCGCTACCTGCGCAGCGGCACCGACGCCTACATCATCGGCGAGAAACTCCGCACCACATCCCCCGAGGTCAAGCTGCGGCCGGTCTACCACCGCCTCGAGGAACGCATCCGCGCCCACGTCGTCCTGTGCTGGCTCGCGCTCCTGCTCATCCGCATCGCGGAGACCACCACCGGCGACACCTGGCCGCGGATCCGCCGCGAACTCGACCGCCTTCACCTGGGCACCTTCACCGGCCCCACCGGCACGTTCCAGCAGGTCACCACCCCCACCAAGCCCCAGCAGGACCTACTCGCCAAGCTCGGCATCCCCGCCCCCAGGCAGATCGCCGACCTTCAGCCCGCACCGCGCTGACCAGCAAGAACACCACCGCCTAGAGACACGCCCTCCAGGCGGCCACACCCATGTCCCCGCAGGTCAGACCCCACTTTCGGCTCTCTAGGCCGCCGAATTATGTCGAACCCGGGGTAGAGGGCGAAGCCCCACCTGCCGACCGCGCCGGTGTAGCGCAGCCGCATCAGCTTGACCCGTTCACCGTCGGCCAGGCCGGCCTCCACGTAGGCGAAGGCTCCCCGGTGGCGGATGTGCAGCTGCTCCAGCTGCGGCCAGGCGGTGCGGGCGCGCTCACCGAGGCGCGCCTCCAGTGAGAGCCGGGTGTGTTCCGAGGGCGTGGGCATGTCGTTCATCCTGCCCGAGGGGCCGGGTGCCGGATGCGGCAGGCTACGGCCCGTCGTGATCCACTTCTGCTGATCGGCCTGCCTGCCTTGCCCGTTGTCGCCGCCCACCCGATAGTCCTGCGCGCCGCCGGGCGCGAGCGACTGAAGAAGATGGCCTACGGCCACAAGACCGAACACCGGCTGCGGATGCGCGCGCAGGTGGTACTGCACGCCGCACGCGGACGCTCCAACGCGCGCATCGCCCGTGAGACGGGGCTGCATCTGGACACGGTCCGCTGCTGGCGCGGCCGGTTCGCCGAGCACGGTCTGGCCGGTCTGTCCGACCGCGAACGATCAGGGCGGCCGCCGTCGTTCACCGCATTGCAGGTGGCCCAGGTCAAGGCCCTGGCCTGCCGACTGCCCGCCGAGAGCGGCGTGCCGCTGGCGCGCTGGTCGTGCCCGGAACTGGCCCGCGAGGTCGTCGCCCGGGCGATCGCCTGCTCGGTCTCCGCCTCCACCGTGCGCCGCTGGCTCACCGACGACGCGCTCAAGCCCTGGCAGCACCAGTCCTGGATCTTCATCACCGACCCCGGCTTCCGGATCAAGGCCGAGCGGGTGCTCGGTTTGTACGCCCGCACCTGGCAGGGCGTCCCACTCGGCGAGGACGAGTACGTCATCAGCGCCGACGAGAAGACCTCCATCCAGGCCCGCTGCCACCCCACCCTCGCTCCCGGACAGGCCCGCGCGATGCGCGTCAACCACACCTACGGACGCGGCGGCGCCCTGGCCTACCTCGCCGCCTACGACGTCCACGCCGCGAAAGTGTCCGGCCGCTGTGAGCCCCGCACCGGCATCGACCCGTTCATGAACCTGGTCGCCCAGGTCATGAGCACCGAGCCCTACGCCAGCGCGAAGCGCGTGTTCTGGATCGTGGACAACGGCTCCTCCCACCGCGGCAAGCAGGCCGCCGACCGCCTGGCCGCCGCCTTCCCGAACGCAGTGATGGTCCACACCCCCGTGCACGCCTCGTGGTTGAACCAGGTGGAGATCTACTTCTCCGTCGTGCAGCGCAAGGTCGTCTCGCCCAACGACTTCACCGACCTCGCCCAGGTCACCGACCGGCTTCGAGCATTCGAAGACCGCTACAACGCCACAGCACAGCCGTTCCAGTGGAAGTTCACCACCTCCGACCTGGACGATCTGCTGGCCAGGCTCGACCGGCACACCACCGATCACCACGAAGAATCCTCCGCCGAGCCAGCTACATGATCAACCCCCGAAGGACCAAGGCCGGGTAGTTAGCGTTTTCGCAGGTCATGCAAGGGATCTGTTGTCCTGGGCGATAGCTGTGTAGCGGCCTGTACGGACTCTCTTGATCATTCCTTTCTCGGTCCAGCGGGCGAGTTGTCGGTAGGTGGCGACGAGGGTGACGTCGCCGAGCAGCTCGGCGATCTCCCGTGCTCGCCACAGCCGTTCGGGCTCTGCCTGCAGGATGGCCAGGACGCGGACCATGCGGCTGCTGGTCTTTCCGGGACCGGCGTACTGGGGGACGGTCGTCGCGGGTAGCGCGGGCCGCGGCGTTGGCGGCGGCAGGAGAGTGATCGTCGTCGAGGTCACGGCCCGGCTGTTGTCAGGGCGGCCGTCCAGTTTCCGTTCCGCGTAGCGCGAGATGGGCGACTTCACCTTGCGAGTGCTCACGCGGGACCGCCGGGCGGGCAACAGCGCCGACAGGACGCGGCGGCCGATTGCCCCAAGGCCCTCCTCGAAGATTCCTTCCGCGCATACCAGCAGGTCGCGGGCGGTTTGGAAGGCGATGGTGAAGCCGCAGCGGTCGGGATCCGTGCCGGGCTGGGACTCCGCGGCCTCGACCATGGTGCGGCGCAGGAGCTGGTAGAGGGTGAGCAGGGCCCACATCTCCTGCTCGACGCCCGCTGGGTCGTGCGAGCGCAGGACGCGTCCGTGCAGGATGGTGTGGCGCAAGGCGTAGTAGGCACTCTCGTGCTCCCACCGCTCGTGATAGAGACGAACGAGGCGGTCGGCCGGGTAGCGACGGGCGTCCAGGAGCGTGGTGGCCAGACGGTAGGAGCCTTCGAAGGTGGTGCCGTCCGTGCAGATGACGCTCACCCGGGCTTCGATGACGCGCACCACGACGCCGCCGATGACCGAGAGGTAGGAGGAGTCCGCGAGCGGCTTGAGGACCGGTGGCCGGCGACGCTGGTTGATGCGGCCCAGGACCCGTGCGCCGGTGGCGTGCACGGCGGCGAGGAAGTCGTTGCCGTCGAAGCCGCGGTCCCACAGCACCAGCGTGTCGGGGCCCAGATGGTGCAACAGCCTGGTGGCGTAGGAGGTCTCGCCCTCCCGGGTGGGACCGAAGACCGCTGCGATCACGGCCCGGGTGCCGGTCTCGACCAGTGTCATCAGCTCGACTTGGGGATATCCGCCGTGCGGACACCGCCCCAGCCAGCCCCGGTTGCGCTCGCTGTCAGGCACCTTGAACGAGCTGCAGCCGTCGAACGACACCGTCCGGTACGGGCCGAACCGCACCCCCGGCGTGGTCGGCTGGGCCAACGGCCCGGCCAGCACCTCGAACAACGCCCGCACCGGCGCGCTGCCGAGTCTGCGGCGCAGATCACGTAGCGCTTTCGTGCTCGGCCAGACGACCGGCATCCCCGACAAGCCGGCGGTCAGCTTGCCCCAGACCAGCCGGTACCCGATCTCGAGGAACAGGCACATCGCCAGGAGGAAGTACACGCCGACCCGCGAGGGCAGATCACGCAACCGCCGCTGCACGGTTCTGGTCTCGGACAGAACCGCATCGATGAGCTCGAACGGCACGACCGGCGTCAGCGCTCCCAGATGTCCGGGAGCGAACCGGCCCGCGGCCACAGTCACCGCACGGGTGATGGCCGACAGCGCCGACGGCGAGACAGAATGAACAGGCAACGGAGCTCCTTGCGGGACAAGCTGTCTTGGACGACTACCTGTACCAACGAGCTCCGCTGCTCTCCGTCAGAAATCCTTCAACTCCCTTGCATGACCTGCGAAAACGCTAACTACCAGGCCTTGCCCGAAGGACTTCCAAATCGGACCACTAAGCACACCACCCTCACTCGCGCTGCCCTTCAGTAATGGATGACACGATGGGACGAGGCATGACCCAACTCGAAGACATCGCCGACCGCCTCCCGCGGACAGGGAGGTCGGCGATGCGCCACGGCCTCGCCACGTTGATCCCCGGATACCGCGACGAGACGGAGGACGCCGACAGGTTCCACGGCCTGTTCCGAAGGGGAGACCCACGGAGGACGGACGAACGAGAATGGGCAAGAGACGAGAAGATGCCGTTCCACGTCCGAAGGCGGAGGTGAACGGCCCAGGTGCGCCGAGGTCTGGCAAGGCCGGCTCACGGATCAGGGGATGGCCCTGCACGGCAACGGGAGTTTGCGGGGTCGTGGCCAGCGCTGTTCGGCCGCCACGCCATGAAAGCCCACCAGTCCGGCTGTGAACGCGAAGCAGTCGGCGAGGACTGGACATCTTTGGCAGTAGGCGAGGGCCTGGCCGAGGTGGCCGGGTTCGGTGAAGATGTCAGGCATCACGGTGTTCGCGCAGGCCGCAGCCTGCATCCACGCCAACGGCTCGTCCGACGTACGGGTACTGCGAATCCAGGGGGGCACCGTTCGTGCATCCGGTCGTCGCCGGGCCCGGGTCGTTGGTCGCGGCGCTTCGTCCTCTACCGCGTCCGGGGGCCGCCTCCGATCGAGGACGGGCTGAGCTGTGGATCGAGTTCAGCGAACAGGGTCTCAGCCTCGTCAAGGGCCTATTGGTCGTTCGCTGCGGCTCCTGACGGAACAGGACAGCCGACAGGGCCCTCATCGGATTTCGTGGGTGGACTCCTCGCCGGTGAGGGCGGGGGCGCGTCAACGAAGAGGAGCGAAGGCCATTGGCAGCTGCCTGATGCCCCGTACATTGCCGCCCCGCCACACGAGTTCCTCCTCGGGAGTCACGAGAGCCAGGTCGTCGCCTGCGTCGAGCAGCGCCCGGAACGCCAGCTGCAGTTCCCTCCGGGCGGGCGGGCCCGAGGCACCCTGACGTGAAGACCCACTGCGCCGGATCACGCAGACGCGGGTCGGCGTTCTCGCGGTCCATGCGAGGCCGGGTGCCAGTGGGGTCGGTCACGTCCAAGGGCAGGTGTGTGCTCCTTGCGGAGGCGGATGCCTTTGCCATGGAAGGGACGGGCGTACGGTTCACCGTTTGCGCGGACTCTTTTCGATCGTCTTCGGCGGACCTTCGTCGTGCCCGGTGAACGTCCTTTGTCCGCTCCGCGTGCAGTTGGAGAGCGAACAAGTGCGCGGGGAGCGGAGGACGTCATGGGTGGACGGTCCGTGGAGCCCGGTGGCGAGGAGTCGCAGGGCTGGGAATGCGACATCCGACTGGACAGACAGCTGTGGATGGTGCGCATCGTGCGTGAGGCGTTAAGGATCGCCTTGTGTAGCCGACGCTCAGCGGATTTCGTCGACACGGCCTGCCTGCTCGCCACGGAGATCGTGTCCAACGCCCTCCTCCACGGCGGCGGGCGGGTCCGCGTGAGGCTCGTCGGGCACCGCTGCGGGCTGCACTTCAGCGCCGTGGACCGGGGCGCCCACGCCGGCCAGGCGGGACCGGCGCGGCGCCCAGCGGACGACGAGGCCGAGGGCGGACGCGGCCTTCAGCTCGTGGAGATGTGCGCCACACGATGGGGCACGGGGCAAGGCCTCGACGGTGTGGGCTCCCGGGTGTGGTTCGCCCTGGACGAGCACACCTGCGCGGATCCCCTCCTGTGCGAGGGGCAGGACAACGCGTCCACGGTCAGTGACATCCGGTCGGCGCCCAACGCACGTACCTGGAGCGGGTGAGACGTTCCGGCCGGTCTCCGGCCGGTCGGACGCTGCGGCGTCCTGATCAGTCGCCTGACAGTGGCAGGACATCCCGGTGGCGCACCAGGCCGAGGCGCGTGATGGTCGGCGGCACCCGAGCCGGCGTGCCATGCGACGAGACCGGGTCGGCCTCAAGCGGCGGGGCAGGACGATCGCAACAGTTCCGCAGAGGGAGGAAGCCATGGCGCAGGAGTCGAGCGTTCCACCCTGGCTCCGCGAGTTCTGACCGATCCGCAGTCAGTGGGGCCGAGGGCGGCGACGGCGTGACCGGGACGCCGCCGCAGGGGACGCAGGGGACGCAGGGGACGCAGGTGCTCGCGTGTTCGGCGAGAGCATTGGCATTTGCCCAACGGACGGCAGGCGTCGAGAGGAAGACCGACGATCCGGCCGTGATTCGCTGGAGTCACGGCCTGTTCAGGCGATCACACCCTTTCCTCTTCTGTCCTACGTTGGAGTTCTTGATGAGCTGCGTGCTGCTGGTGCACGGGGTAGGCGGTCCGCCGCTGGAATACGCGCTGCCCAAGGTGGCTGCCCAGGCCGAGGTGCACCTCCTGGCCCTCACTCCGCTGCCTGCGGCGCGCCGACAGCTGTGGGCCCCGCTGTGTACGTCGATCGTCGAGGTCGGCGGAACTGACGTCGGACCGGACAGCGACGGTTGGGAGATCGTCGAGCTCATCGAACGACAGGCGGAGACCGTCGGTGCCCAGGCGATCCTGACCCTGTCGGAGTTCGCTGTCGTCGCCGTGGCGCTGGCCTGCGATGCGCTGGGCCTCGCAGGTGCCGGACCGAACGTGGTGACCGCGCGCGACAAGCGCGAGATGAGGCGCATTTGGCAGCGGGTGGGTGTCCCGGTGCCCGGATTCGCACCGGTTTTCGACGAGTCCGACATCGAGGCAGCCTTCGACCTCCTGCAGCCGCCGCTGCTGCTGAAGTCCGCCTGGGGGGCCGGCTCGACTGGTCAGGCCACGGTCAACACCGCGGACGAGGCCGTCCGGGCCTGGCAGGACGCGAACGCGCTGATGCGCGCGACGGCGACCCAGGGCTACGGTGAGCTGCACGTCGCCGGGACCGACGGCGACTTCCTCCTGGAGGAGATCGTCACCGGGACCACGGAGGGCTGGTTCGCCGAAGGCGGCTGGGGCGACTATGTGAGTGTCGAGGGCATCGTCGCTGACGGCACGCACCACGCCTTGTGTATCAGCGGCCGGCTGCCCACCGTGCCTCCCTTCACGGAGCGGGGCAGCATCACCCCCGTCGACTTGCCCGAGGACCTGCAGCGCCGTATCGAGGACGTCGCCCAAGCCGCGGTCGACGCACTCGGCCTGCACACCTGCGCCACCCACACGGAGATCAAGCTCGGCCCGAACGGGCAGATGTGGGTCATCGAGACCGGCGCCCGCTTCGGCGGAGTGATGATCACCCGGCAGGCGGAGGACGTGTACGGCCTCGACATGATCGGCATGCTGGTCCGGCAACTGCTCGGCATGCCCGTCACGTACCCCCGGCGCATGCTCACACAGGGACCTGGCGCAGCCGCCTCCCTCGTCGTGCTGGCGGTCGACGAGACAGGAGCACCCTGGCAGGGCGAGGCGCTGTGGGACTTCTCAGCAGTGGACTGGATGTCCCTCCTCTCCCTGAGCACCTCCATACAGGTGGTGCCGGAGCTCTCCCAAGAGGACGGCACGCCGGTCGGCCCGTACGCGGCGGGGGAGGGCGGGCGTGCACGCGTAGCCGTCTGCTTCGTCAACGGCGCCGACGCGGGAAGTGTCATCGAGGACTGCCGACGGCTCGTACGGGCCCTGCCCGCGGCGCTGCCGACGGTTCCGCGCCGTGCCGATGACCGCACGGGCCTCTTGGACCTCGACCGGTTCGCCGAACTCGCCGGCATTCTCGCCGGACACCCGTACGTCAAGGTGGTGGTGGACCGGCACCGCGGTGGATGGCACGTCCTCGACCACGCCGAATACGCTCTCCACGCCCACTACATCGCCGACCGACTCCTCGGGATCGACCGGGAGACCCTGAACTCCGGCATCGACGCGTTCAACGACAGCGTGTACCAGAACCCCGACCGCCGCTTCCTGCTCGGCGTGCTCTCCCTGCATCACCGCCGCGTGGACGGTGGAGTGCTTCCGAAGGAACCGTTCATGGTCCTGGAGACCGTCGAGGCCGACACCATGGGCATCAGACTCCTCACCGAGTTTTATGCAGCGGTCCGCGAACGCCTCGACCCCCGGCTGCCCCTGCTGCTCAAGCCCGCCAACCACATCCAGGAGGCGGCGCTCGACAGCGTGCCCGAATGGGAGCTGCCGCGCATCGACGCCCACGAACTGCACGGCACCGCGGACTTCACGGCTCTCAACCCGGGTGAGGCCTATGGGAGGCTGCGGTATTTCGCCGACGCGGACGACTACCGCGAGGCTCAGGGGCGAGGTGACATCGCCTGGTACGACATTCTCGCCCTGCCCGTCGTCCCCGACGACATCCCTCAGGTCGCAGGCCTCATCAGCACCCGCCCCACCACCCCGCTGTCCCACACCAACGTCCTCGCCGCGGGCTGGGGAATTCCCAACGCGGTCGTCCGGGACCTCGCGGCGCGCCTTGCCCCGGCCGACGGCACTCTCGACGGCGCCTGGATCCGCTACGTCGTGACCGCGGACGACCTCGTCCTGGAACCGGTGGCCGAGGGTCACGACCTCGATGCCCTCAAGCGTCCCGAGCGGGCTCGGCCCGTCGCACTGGGCGTCCCGCGCACCGAACCGCTGCCCGTGGTGCCGCTGCGGCATTTACGCGCCGAAGACCGGCACGCGTACGGCACCAAAGCCGCCAACCTCGGCGAGCTCCTGCACGTCCTGCGGCACGGCTCCTCGGCCCTCAGCGGCTTCTATACCGTCTCCCGCCCACCGCGACCCCACCTGCTGGGCCGGCTGTCCGAGCGGTTGGACGCGCCTGACGACAGCACCTCGGAACAACTCGCGGAACGTGCTGCGACGTTCCTGCGGGACACAGTCTCGGTGCCGGACGGCATAGCCGCTCCGTTCGCCGTCCAACAGGAGTTCCTCGCTGGTATACCGTCCGTGCAACAGCTCATCGGCAAGATCAAGATGGCGCTCGCGCGCGGCGCCGACCACGAGATCGACGGTCTGTGCGCCGGGGCCCAAGCTCTGGTGCGGTCCGCGCCGTTGCCCGAACGCATCGTGAACAGGCTCCTCGGCGCGCTGGTCCGCCACGTGCCGGAAGCCAGGGAACTGGTGGTCCGCTCCTCCTCCAACGCCGAGGACCTGCCGGGGTTCTCCGCCGCCGGACTCTACGACTCTGTCACGTGCGTCCCCGGCCCGGAGCACCTAGCCGCGGCCGTCAAGCAGGTATGGGCGTCGCTCTTCACCGCACGCGGGGTACGGCTGCGCCACCAGGCCGGCATTCCGCTCGACGAGACATACATGGGCGTGATCGTCCAGCGCCGCCAACCCGCCGCATTCGGGGGGGTCATGGTCACGTGCGACCCGACTCGCCGGGACGACTTCCGCAACGTCTTCATCAATTGCGCCGTGGAATCGGTCGAAGCCGTCGTCGACGGAACCACGCTGCCCATCCAGTACCTCTACAACACCGTCGAGGGCGGCGGCCGCACCCTCAGCCTCGGCGGATCCCCGAAGGACCTCGACGCGTCCACCAAGGAGCGACTGGCACAGCTCGCGCTCGCCGGACGCCTGCTGCAAGGACACTTCAGCGGTCGGCCGACCTACGCCAGACCGCTGGACGTCGAGTGGTTGGTGGACCCGCAGGGCCGACTCCACATCGTCCAGATCCGGCCCTACGCGATCTGAGGGGCACCGTGACACCGTCCCTCCCGCCGGTCCTCCGCCGGATCGTGCGGCTCAACAACGGCTTCCAGCTGAGCTTCAACCTGCTGTGGTGGATGCCGGTCTTCTACGAATACCAGCGCGGAAGCGGACTGTCCGACACCGAGATCTTCGGCATCCAGAGCATCTACTACCTTGCGTTCTGCTTTCTGGAAGTGCCCACCGGCCTGGTGGCCGACCGCATCGGACTGCGTCGTTGCCTCCGCCTCGGCGCGGCCGTCATGGTCGTGGCCAACGTCCTTCCCGCGGTACGAGCCGACCACACGGGGTTCCTGCTCCACTTCCTGCTGCTCGCCGCCGCTCGCTCGCTCGTGTCCGGCGCCGGCAGCGCCTACCTCTACGAGGCCCTCGACGGCCACGGGGTAGCGGATCGCTACACGCAGGCGGAGGGGTCCGCCCGCGCCCTCGGCCTCGCCGCGAAGATCGCGTGCTGGCCCTTCGTCGGTCTGGTCTCCGCCGTGGCGGTCAGTGCGCCCTATTGGCTCACCGCGCTCAGCGCAGGCGCCTCCCTGGTCTGTGTCCTCGCCCTGCCACCGCTGCCCCGCGCGGCTGCGCCCACCGGGGCTGAGAGCTCGGCCGCCGGCGTCGGTCACGGTCCCTTCACCGCGCTGCGTGGAGCGGCCCGGGTACCCATCGACAGCAAGATGCTTGTCCCGTTGATGCTCCAGGGTGTCGCCGTCTTCACCCTCGCCCGGATCTGCCAGGTCAACCTCTTCCAGCCGCTCCTGCTCGACAAGGACGTTCCGGTGGCCCACCACGGCCTTGTGCTGTCCGCCATGACCCTGGCCGAGGCGGTCGCGGCCGCCCGACCGGGGCTGGTCCGCCGTCGGATGCGGGACTCCTCGGCGGTGTTCGCACTGACGGTGGCGATGGCCGGGGTCCTCGCGGTCGCCGCGTGGGCGACGGGAGCCGTCACCGCGGGCCTGCTCTGCGTCTTCGCCGCGGCAAGCGGCTTCTGCTATCCGATCCAGCGTCAGCTGGTCAACGAGGCCATCCCGACCACCCCGTACCGGGCCACCCTGTTGTCCGTGGAGTCCATCGTGGACCGCGGGGTCTGTGCCCTGGCGGCTATGGCGACCGGCGCGTACCTCGCCGCCGGCCGCATGAACAACCTGCTCGTCCACTCGGCCGTCGCCACATGTGTCTTGCTGGTGATCGTCGCCGGTGCGCTGGGCTGGGCTCGCCGCAGTACACGGGCAGATCAGCAGCCGAAGACATCCGCGGTGCCGGCGAGTACAGGTGACCGCAGCGCGAAGTCGAGGAATGTCAGGGGGTGACCCCTACGCCGGAGGGTCCGCTGCAGAGAACGGGAGGGCTCTCATCTTCCCGCCCCGTTATGCTTTTCGTGGTCCTGCAAGAGGGCCGCTGGCCTCCGGGCCCGGCATGACTGTTGCCCCCTGCCGAGCGGATGACAATGCCGTTGCCTTAGTGGTCGTGCCATCGGTGGTTCAGCGCGACAGCGGCGGGAGAGCGGACGGCTGGTGGCGGGTTCGCCAGGTGCTTTGCTGACGAATGGTGTGATGCGCGACTTGATCTTCCGCGGGCAGCGCGTGACCGCCGTCCTGGCAGCAGAGCCGCCGTGATCTCGGCGATGCCGAGTCGGCGGTTACGCCGACGGGCCGAGGGGGAAATGCCGGACGGTGCGATCACCGAGCGGCGGACAACATGTAGGGCCCGGGTGAACGACGTCCGCTCGGCCGGGCTCTGGCCGAGGCGGGCCGCCTCGGCCAGAAGATCTCGGGTCGCGTGGTGCACGATCAGGTGAGCGAAGATCTCCTGGCGTACCCCGTCAGGGGTCTGCGACCGCAGGACCGGTCTGTCGCGCTGATGGGTCTTGATCTCGTCGAAGACCAGCTCGATCTCCCAGCGCCGTGCATACAGTGCGGCGAGTTCGCCAGCCGGGTACTGCTCGTGGTCCAGCACGCTCGTGATGGGGCGGACCACTTCGGCCTGGCCGTCGATCCGGTACTCGATCACCCGCACCAGGGCGGGCGGTGCCTTCACCGTGTCGGCCGCCTTGCTGTGCTTGTTCGGCTCGATGCGGGCCAGGTAGCTTTCGTCCGCCAGGGCGTCTTCGACCCTGCGGGCCATCCGTCGATCCGTCCGCCACAGCAGGTGGGCGCCGCGGTCACGGAGCCGGTGCCAGCGGGCCAGGCCCCAGAACCCGCGATCGGAACGCCACGTGCTGTCGCCGACATGACGCGTCAGTTCGTCGGACACGATCCGCTCGGAGTCCTTCCAGCCTCCGATTACTGCGTCCAACACCGCGTGCGAGGAGCATTCCGCCACGGCGACCATCCGCGCCATCGGATAACCCATGGGGCTGCGCAGCGAGCCGCATTTGCCGAACGCGTCGCGGTTGCCGGCCGAGTCGGGCACCGCGAGCAGCATTCCGTCGACAGCCAGGATGCGCAGACCGTGGAAGAGCTGAGGACCTTGTCCCAGAGGGTGCGTCATCGCATGGAGGAGGTCGCGCATCACCGTCGAGCCCAGACTCTGCCTGGCCCTGGTCAGGGACGACTTGTTCACCCTGACCAGGGCCTCAACCCTGGCTCGCCCGCCTTCAGCAACCGCAGAACTTCCAGGTAGTCGACCCGCGGGAACAGGCATAACCCGAGGACGAGGTACACAGTGAACCGGGCCGACAGCAGGCGACGGCGCTTCTCCCCGCACCCCGCCTCGGCAACGACCCGATCCACCAGCTCAGGCGGACACGACCAGGTCAAGATCCCCAACCCCAGTCGCTCCAGACGCGACACCAACACGAACGGCGCAACGCCCTGCCTCCCTCAAAAGCAACGGCATTGGAGCGGATGACCTGGGGGGTGGTGTCACAGGGTCCGAGGGGTGCCGTCGGAGACGCTGATGAGAGGTCCGACCACCGCCTGGCCGGGCGCAATGCCCGGCCGCTCGCGGGCGGCAGGTCTGCATAACGTGGATGCGCGAGAACGGCCCGGACGCCCAGGCCAGCACCGAGCAAGCGAGTGGGGGCACCGTGATCGACACCAGCAGCGTGGGCGTCTTCCTTGGCCTGGACGTCGTCAAGAGCACGCACCACGGCCACGGGCTGACCCCGGCCGGGAAGAAGGTCTTCGACAAGCCCTTGCCCAACAGCGAGCCGAAGCTGCGGGCCGTCTTCGACAAGCTGGTCGCGAAGTTCGGCACCGTTCTGGTGATCGTGGACCAGCCCGCGTCCATCGGCGCCCTGCCGTTGACCGTCGCCCGCGATGCGGGCTGCCAGGTCGCCTACCTGCCGGGACTGGCGATGCGGCGGATCGCGGATCTCTACCCGGGTGAGGCGAAGACCGACGCCAAGGACGCCGCGGTGATCGCGGACGCGGCATGGACGATGCCGCACACCTTGCGCCGTCTGGAGCTGACCGACGAGCTCACCGTGCTCGTGGGCTTCGACCAGGACCTCGCCGCCGAGGCCACCCGCACCTCCAACCGGATACGGGGCTTGCTCACCCAGTTCCACCCCAGCCTGGAACGCGTCCTCGGCCCCCGCCTCGACCACCAGGCCGTGACCTGGCTGCTGGAGCGCTACGGATCCCCGGCCGCCCTGCGCAAAGCCGGACGCCGCAGACTCGTCGAACTGATCCGCCCGAAGGCCCCGCGCATGGCCACCCGGCTCATCGACGACGTCTTCGACGCGCTCGACGAACAGACCGTCGTCGTTCCGGGCACCGGCACCCTCGACATCGTGATCCCGTCCCTGGCCGCCGTGCACGAACAACGCCGGGCTTTGGAAGCCCAGATCAACGAGCTGCTGGAGGCCCACCCTCTTTCCCAGGTCCTGACGTCGCTGCCCGGCGTCGGCGTCAGGACCGCCGCCGTCTTGCTGGTCACCGTCGGCGACGGCACCAGCTTCCCCACCCCCGCCCACCTCGCCTCCTACGCCGGCCTCGCCCCGGCCACGAAGCAGTCGGGCATTCCATCCACGGCGAACACGCGCCCAAAGGCGGCAACCGGCAGCTCAAACGCGCGATGTTCCTCTCCGCGTTCGCCGCCCTGCACGACCCCGCCTCCCGCACCTACTACGACCGTTGCCGGGCCAGGGGCAAGACCCACACCCAGGCCCTCCTCCGCCTGGCCCGGCAACGCATCAGCGTCCTGTTCGCCATTCTCCGCGACGGGACCTTCTACGAATCACGAGACGCCCGAAGCCGCCACCGCATGACCAGCTCAGGCTTGACGAATCACACAGAGGCACCCCGGAGCCGATGGAAACGTGTTCCACCGAGGGTGCGAAGAGCGACGGGACCGCCTCACAGAGGGTCACGCCGCCGGGACGTACGGCGCTGGTAGAACTCCCGCCTCGCGCGCCGCGTCCACGAGCCCGTCCACACGGGTCTGCAGTTTCCGCTGCAGACCCGTCAGCGCTCTGGTCACCACGGAATGGTTGTGCTCCAGGGCCTCATGGAGGTGGCCGGCGCCGATGCCCTCGCACAGCGCGGCCAGGACCTGCTCCTCGACCGGGGTCAGGCGGGGGATCCTCGAGGATCCGGGCTGCGGCTGTGGCGGTGCGTCGGGCCGTACCGTCGCCGCGGCGGCGTCGAGGGCAGCGGCATCCCGGGATCTGGTGCGGGCACGCCGTACCTGCGGCGCATGGTCGGTGGCGCGGAGACGCTGCTCGTCGGTCTCTCCACCCCACACGCCGAACTCGCGGTGCTTCCGGGCCCATTGGCGGCAGGCCAGCATCACTGGACACCTCCGGCACAGCGACACGGCATCGGCGGCGCGCAGACGGCCGCGACTGCCGTGGTCGTTGTAGCCGTCGTCCGGCGGGTGGAACAGCGAAGGCTGGGAAGTGCAGGGAAGGCGTGTATTCAGGTGGGACACGAACGGCGGGATGGGCGGCGGGGTTTCGTGTGCCATGGTCACCCCTCCGATGCCTGGGTCTGCCGCAGTCCCGTCGGCAGAGGCGTCCGCGTGGGGAACAACGGACGGCGCCGTTTCTGCCGCAGTAGGACGGCAGCGGCGAGAAGGGCAAGGAACGCGGCACAGCCCAGCAGAACGAAGGTGAGGTTCATGAATAGCCGCCCGAGCGCGTTGTCGGGCGCGAGCGTTCCGTCCCACGTTGCCGCCGCGGCCAGAATCGCCGTCATGGCAGTGATCACGACGTGCATGGCGACCAGATCCAAGACGGACCGTCCTCCGCGCATGTCTCCTCCTCGTCGAGAGCATGTCGGGACAGATTGTCCCGTGCCGACCACCACGTGGCCGAAGGAGGACCGGTTCAGGACGGAACCCACCCCCCTGACGGTGGGATTGCTTCGCACCGTGGTGAACCGCCGGGCGGGGTGACCCGTGCCGTTGAATGTGTCCGCGACCGGATTACTCCCCCGAATCCGCACGCGGAGGCCCGAGCTGTTCCGCCTCGCTCGGGTAGCGGCTGTTCCGCCGGCATTCATGGCCCCCGTCCTGCCGGCGGAACGGCCGCTCTGCCATGTGCGGCGGGCGCTCGCCCGCCATGTGCCGGGGGCACCTTGTGAACCTGATCCAGCTCCACTGCGTGCAGCGCAGCGCGCGGAAGACATATGCGGCGGGCTGCCGCCCCGGCGCCGTCTCCTCGCACTGGCACAGCGGCTTCCGCGGGCTCCGGGCGGTCCCTCTGTGCAGCGCACTTCGACGAGCTTCAGGTCCGTCCGATCCCGGAGGGCTTAACGGGCGTATTCGTCCTACCGGATCACGGCGGGTGCTCTGATGGCCGAACGGGCCGGACGTTCCGCAAGTGCCACCGCGGCCGCTGTGGCCCTCCTGGCAGCCGGTGGCGATCAGGCAGCGGCATGCGAGCGGCAGGGCGAGGCCGTGGAGTTCTGCCGGCGGACCGGGGCCCTTCACACAGGCGTACGGCCGGTTGAGGACCTTCGGGATCGAACGGGCTGGGACGCGCCCACACCGACGGAGGCGCGTTCGCGCGTAGAGGTGGTCACGGGAGGCTGCGCAGCACTCGACGTGGTGAAGGGCGAGTGAGGGGACCCGCGGTCACTGGAAGGCGGCCTAGCCCTGAAGGGCTTCCTTCAGACCGCGCAGCGCGTAATACGTACGGGACTTCACGGTGCCGGGCGGTATGTCGAGTACCTCGGAGGCCTCGGCCACCGACATGCCGCGGAAGTACACCAGCACCAGCACCGCGCGGTGCTCCGCGCTCAGCCCGGCGAGCGCCTGGCGCACGTCGAGGCCGGCCATCGAACGTTCGGAGGGATCCACAGCCGACGGCGTCTTCTCCAGCGCCATGTCGCTGAGCTCCTTCGGGCGGGCCTGCCGTGCTCTTCTGGCGTCGATCGCCAGTCGGCGGGCCACCGTGAACAGCCAGGGACGCATGGACTCGTGATCGCTCCGCAGGGCCTCCGGGTGCTGCCAGACCCGTACGAACGTCTCCTGCACGAGGTCCTCGGCGCGGTGACGGTCTCCGAAGGTCAGCCCAAGGATGAATCTGAACAGAGCGCGGCCGTGCTCCTGCTGCAGCGCTGCCAGGGCCCGTTCGTCGGTACGTGCGGGAGTCACGGCCTGGGCGTTCTGGACTGGAGAGTTCACGATGACACCTCTTTCGGAGAGTCAGCTGACATGTCCTTGGCGTGCCTGGTTCGGTACAGGATCACGCCGGGGGAGTGGCGGAGATATCCGCCAACTGGCGGAGGTGGCGTACACCGTCGGCTAACGGGCGTCGGGGCCGCCACGTGCGAGGACGGCCGTGCGTCAGTGAACGCACCGGTCTCGCCGGGCGAGCCGCTGGTTTCGAGGATTTCTGTTTGCCTGGTTCGGCCCGTGCGTTTCCGCAGAATGGAATATAAACGAGGGATCGTAGGGGGATCGAAGAGCGGGGGGCAGATGACCATGCCGCCTTCTGAAGGCGGCTCCCATGTGCGCCTGCTGTTGGGGGCCTATGTCCTCGGCGCGCTGTGTGCTGAGGAGGACCGTACGGTAGCGGAGCATCTCCGGCACTGCGAAGAGTGTGGTGCCGCCTACTTGGAAATGACGGAGGCGCAGAACTTGCTGGCGCTGTTCAGCGAGGCCGATCTCCTGGACGGCCTGGACGATCACTTGGAGGAAGGGGAGGAGATCTGATCGGACGACGCCGCCGCGAGCGGCTGAACTCTCATCGCGCCGGCTCCGGGGCCCTGGGAAATGGCTTCGGCCCCCTGGCGCATTGCCAGGGGGCCGAAACGGGCTGCGGTCGGTGTCAGACGTCCACGCTGACCAGCTGCTTGCCGTTGCGGGTGATCACCTCGAATCGGTCGAGTTCGGCACGGGGGATGGCTGATCCGCCGTGCACCATCAAGGGGTCGGGCGAGCCGGGAACGCCGTAGCCGGGCTTGGGTACCGTCCAGCCGGTCACGGTCTGGCGGGCGCCGTTGGTCGAGACGGCGACCAGTCGGCAGTCGAGCGGTCCGGCTACGCCCTTCAGCTCAAGGGCGATGTGCGTCCCCCACTTCTTGTCCTCGAGACCGACCTTGGCCGACACGCCTGTCTCTGCGTTGGTTCCCCAATGCTGCTCGCCGACCAGGAGCAGCTGCGCCGCCCACCGCGGGTTCTGCTGAGGGTCGTTCGGGTCCTCGACGTATCCGAGCATGTTCCCCACGGCGAGGCCGCTGGCGAACATGGCCACGGACGCGGCCAGCATGAGGAACTGTCGACGTCGACGCCGAAGACTCTGGAACTTCGTGTCAGTGAAAGGGACGGGTGCAGGGACAGACCTGTCGTCGGTCGGAGCGGTCTCTTCGGCCAGAAGCTCGTCCGCGTCCGGTCCGGTCGCGGCGAATTCGGCCAGCAGGTCGGCGACCTTGGTCAGCGACCGCCTCTCTTCGGCGCAGAGCGCGCATGTTCGCATGTGGTCCTCAAGCTCCGTGTTCTCCTCCGGCTCGAGAGCCCCCAGCACGTAGGCGCCGACCTCCGTACGTGGTGCCTGGTGTGACGGCGTCACGTGTTCCTCCTTACTTCCCCAGCTACAGCATGGTTGGTCGTAGGAGGTCACGCATGTCCGGGGCGTCTGGATCAAAGGGATCCGTCCGACCTGGCGAAGTGAACCTGGCGCGCGGCGCTCCCGTTCGAGAGGACGACACACGCTCTTGCGAAGGGACGGCCCACATGCCCCCCGAACCCCCTGACGACGGCGACGCGGCCGATGGCGACGAAACGGTCCCGGCCGCCCGGAAGCACGACACGCCCGAGGCGCAGGCCCGCTTCGACAAGGCATATGCGGAGCTGTTGCAGGAGGTACGGGTGGCGCAGACAGGCGTGCAGTTCCTTCTCGGCTTCCTCATGACCCTGGCCTTCTCGCCGCGCTTCCCCGGAATCAGCACGATGCAGACGTACCAGTACGTGGTCACCCTCGTGCTGGCCTTCGCGGCCGCGACGCTGTTGACCGCGCCGGCGCCGTTCCACCGTGTCGTGTTCCGACACGGACTCAAGCACCGGCTGCTCAGCATCTCGCACGGCTTCGCGCTCGCGGGACTGGCACTCCTCATGCTCTCGATGAGCAGCGCCCTGCTTCTCACGGTCGCCGTGGTCCTCGGACCGAATCCGTCGGCCCTCGTGGCCGCGGTCATCTTCAGCGGAATGGCCTGGCTGTGGTTCGGACTTCCTATGTGGCAGCGGCTCCGCTACGGCCGGCTCGCCGAAGGGCGTTGAATCCCCCTGCTTTCACAGGGTTTGAACCGACAAGAAGCGGGCGGCGTAATGGCAGACAGAAGCTTGACAACAAGTGAACGAGAGGGTTAAGGGTGTATTGGGATCGCGTCGCGTCGGCAACGGTCATCGCTGGAATCATCGTTCTCGTCCTGTCGATCACACCGGCCCAGCCTTCCTACGCGCACGGCGCACTGTGGAACCCGATCAGCCGCGCCGCCGCCTGCGCCCCGGACAACGAGCGCTACTCGGACTCCCCGGCCTGTGTCGCGGCGCAGAACGCCACCCCCGGCGGGGCTCTGGACGCCTGGGACAACCTGCGGCGCAAGGACGTCAACGGCGATCACCGGTCCGCGGTCCCGGACGGTCAACTCTGCGGCGCTGGCCTCGAGGCGTACCGGGGCCTGAATCTCCCGCGCAAGGACTGGCCCGCGACCCACCTCCACGAGGGCTCCCTTCACACGTTCAAGTTTCTGGCGACCATTCCGCACAAGGGCCGGTTCACGCTCTACATCACCAAGGACGACTACGACCCCATGGAGCCGCTGCGCTGGTCGGACCTGGAGTCCGAGCCGTTCGCGGACGTGACCGACCCCGAACTGATCGATTCGGCCTACCAGTTCGAGAGTCGCCTTCCCTCGGGCAAGAAGGGCCGGCACGTGATCTTCACGATCTGGGAGAACACCACCCTCCCCGACACTTACTACTTCTGTTCGGACATCCTGTTCTGGGGAGGCCGCGACACACTCTCCGAACGCCCCTCGCCAGGCGCGGCGACGAAAGGGATCGGAGTGGCGGTCGGTGGCCGTCCCACCCCCTCCACGCCGACGCCGAAGAGCACTCGGCCCGTCACCCCGCAGGCCCAGAGCTCTCCGACAGCCCTCGCCTCGGTGGCCCGGGTTCCCGGCGACGGGCAGGGGCGGATGGCCGTGGTCCTCGCCGGCATGCTGACGACGGCAGCGGCCGCCGTCGTCCTGGTCCTCTCGTTCTTCATTTGGCGCCAGAGCCGTCGCCGTGCCTAGCCGCCCCGACGCCGGTAGCGAGAGGGAAGACTCCATGCCGCCGCACCAACCCGCCAGCCGTCCCCTCGTCGCCGTGGCGCTGTGCGCACTCGCCCTCGTCGCCGCGTCCTCCTTCGCCCTGGGGCGCCTGTCCGTCGACGTCGCCTCGGCGCGGGCGAGTTCAGCCTCGCCCACTCCGGCAGCCTCGCTCGCATCCTCGCCCTCCCTGTCGCCCAGCTCGTCCGGCGCGGCCCCCCAGCGCACTCCGAGGGCCGATCGGGCTCAAGCCATGCCCGGCATGGAAACCGGCACGGGCGACCGCGCGGATTTCTCACCGTACGTCGATACTTCCCTGTCCGACGCCCGTCCGCTCGTCGACGCCGTGCGCGACAGCGGCGTCAGGGAATTCACCCTCGCCTTCGTCGTGGCGGAGGAGTCCGGCGACGGCTGCTCACCCAGCTGGGGTGGGCACGGACTGCGGGAGAACCCGGTGGCCGCCCAGATCGGTGAGCTACGCCGGGCGGGAGCCGATGTACGCGTCTCCTTCGGCGGGGCCGACGGTGTCGAACTCGGGGCAGCATGCCCGGACGAGGTGAGCCTCGCCGACGCCTACCGCGAAGTCCTGGAAACCTACGCGCTGACCAAGGTCGACTTCGACATCGAGGGCGACGACCTAGGCGACACGGCGGCCAACGACCGGCGGTCCAGAGTGATCGCCCTGCTCCAGGGCGAGGCCGCCGCGGCAGGACGGCCACTGCAGGTGACGTTCACCCTGCCGGTCATGCCGGAGGGACTCTCGGACGACGGGACAAGCCTGCTGGAGAGTGCCGTGGGCGCCGGCGTCCAGATCTCGGGCGTCAACATCATGACGATGAACTACGGGACCGAGTACCAGGGGAACATGGCCGAATACGCCCTGGAGGCGGCCCGGGCCGTACACGCGCAGTTGAGGACTCTGCTGGGTCTCACCGACACCGCGGCGTGGAAGGCCCTGGAATTGACCCCGATGATCGGGCTCAACGACATCGCCACCGAGGTCTTCCGGCCGGATGACGCCGAGCGACTGATCGAGTTCGCCCGCACCAAGGGACTCGGTCGGTTGTCGATGTGGTCGGCCGGGCGCGACAGGCCCTGTCCGGGCGGACCCACGCCCCGTGCTGTCTCAACCTGCAGCTCCATCGAGCAGCAGGACGGTGAATTCTTGCGTATCTTCGCGGCCTACCGAGGTCCGGGGGAGCCTGCGGCGGGCTGACGACAACGCGCCCCCGAACCGGGCCGTGCCCCCAGCCGTACTGCCCTGTGACGAGCAAGTATCTTCCCGAAAGCTGGAGGGGCCGTGCACGACAAGCGCCATCGCCGATCGCCCGAGAACTGGTTCGACGCCGAGGACTTCGTGGACCAACTCTTGCGTGACAGCGGCGTGCACAGGGAAGGCTCCCTCGATTCCAGAGCGGCTTGCGAGGTCCTCACGCTCACTGTGCTGTTGTCCGCGGAGCACGAGCACGTGTGCAGGTGGGGGATAGGCCCTCCGGACACCGGCACGGCCCTGACGCGGCTCCGGCACAAGATCCGCGACGACGCCCTCTGGCGCAGTTGGTGTGCCGGACGGATCACGATGGTCCGATGCGCGAACGACCCCGCCGTCGCCTATGCCGGGCGGTCTTGGCGGTGGCTGACCCGGGAACGGACCGTATTGGCCGACGAGGCGCGCGTTCAGGCCGTCCCCGACGCGACGGCCTGTGGGCACCCGGCCCTTGATGGGCTGTCCATCTGGGAACGCGGCCTGCTGGGAGCTCGGATGGCGCTGGACAGCATGCTGCTGGCCCACGCGGGAGCATACGACGTGATCGGCAGCATCGTCCTCGTCGGCAGGGGGGCGTCTGAGGGGCAACTGGGCGTCGTCCTCGAAGCCGTGTGGGATTCGGAGGACCTTCTGGCAGGTGTCGCACGCCGTGTCACCTCCCTTCGTCTGGCTCTTGTCGACGGCAGCACGGCAGCTCTCCCCCCGCGACAGCTCATCAGCCTGGCCGAACTGCCCGCTGCCTCATGACGCCCTGAACCGGTCGGTCGGCCCCCTGCCAAGCATCCCGTCGGTCCCTTTGCCTCCGTCCATGAACCGGCATGGATCGCGCTACGTGCCCAAGCGTGACGTGTCGTACGCACGTCTGCTCAGCGGGAACACAAGGAAGGACGAACAATGGGGCCGACGACACTGCTCCTGGCACCCTCCTTCCGTGAGCTCAACCCCGGAGTGGGCCGGGCCGCCGTACGGAACCTGGTCTGGATGACCGAGCGAGGACTGCTCCTCGACGATACCGACACCGACCGGTTTCTCGCCGGCCGTGTCACCCACCTCGCCACCGGGCTCTTCCCCGCGATCCCGTCGGCCCAACTCGATCTCGCCGCCGACCTGGTGGGCTGGGCCCTTCTCCTCGCCGACAGACTCGCGGGCGGGGGAGCGCGGAGGGACCGAGCGTGGGTCCAGGAGACGGTGGGGCAGCTCACCACCGTCATCGACTGCCCCGGCGCGCCGCGCCTCCGTACCCACCCGCCGCTCGTGCGAGCCTGGGTGGATGTCTGGGAACGCTCCTGTGGCGACATGCCCGATGTGTGGCGGACCCGGGCGGGCGCGCACTGGAAAGAAGCTTTCAAAGCCCTGCAGGGAGCCGGTCGGTTCCCGGCCCTGTGCCTGCCGCTTCTCGACCTCGCCGAGGTCTTCCACGGACAGGTCCTCCGCCCGGACCTGTACCGAACCGGCTTCCTCACTCGTCTGCGATCGCTCACCGGAGAGCACCTCGCCCTGGTCGACGAGGCGTTCTCGGGGTGCGTGCCCGTCGCAGCCGTCCAAGCGGGCCGCAGCGCCGACCGGACATTGAGGGACTTCCGGAGTCTTGCGGCACAAGCCGGCGCCGTCTGTGCCGACATGGACCTCTCCGCCGGGAGCCGGATGGCCGTCGACCTCCACATTCAAGCGATGCGGTGGACCATGCGAGCCCACGCGGACTGGCTCCGGATCGCTGACGCTGCAGCCCATCCGATGGAGTGATCACATGTATGTCGTCCGAACGGTTCTTCTCGTGGCCGGCTGGTGGTGCCTGGCGTCCGTGACGGTGGCTGCCCTCTACGCCGTCGTCCGGCGGGGGTACCGGCGCAAGCAGAGGCGCCTGCTCGCGGCACGGACGCGTACGACGGTTCGGCTCTCCGGGGGACCGGGAGAGCTGTCGGTCATGCGCCGCCATCGAGTCCACAGACGCCACACCCTCGGCTGAGCGATGATCGGGCGAGTCGGACGGATACACGACTGTGCCCCACGGCCGAGGCTGTGGGGCGCAGTCGTTCGGTGGTCCGGTGGTCCGGTGGTTCGGTGTGGTCAGCCGAGCGCCTCGACGAGGTCCTGACCGGACGCGTGGTCGTCGTCTCGGACGCCGTCGACCGGGGGCCTCGGGTAAGGGCCCAGTCGCCGCTCGGGCCGAGCCACGACTGCCCACTCTCCGACACGAACACGTAGATCTCTTGCACTGGCGCACGGGTCTGCTCGAAGTTCTGAGCGATCGCGCCGACCGGGTACGCCGCAAGCCGGCCTTCGGCCATGTCTGCCATCTTGCCCTTGAGTTCGGCAGAGCGGGACGGCTGCCGAAGGGCGGAGCATGGCGGCCGTCGAGCTGCTCGCCCTCATACGCGAGGGCGACCTGGTGGACGGCCTGGACGCGAGGTACCTGACGGGCAGCGACCCGGAATGGATTCTGTCGTCCTCCTGACCGGCCGCTGCGTGCACCGGGCGGGGACATCTGGTCGCACAGCCGCGGTCATCGGCACGGCACGTGTGGTCCGCACCCTGCCTCATCGCTGAACCGACGGCTCCGGTCCGTCGTTCCTGAGAACAGCGATGAAGACCGCGCCGGAGTCCGGCGAACGACACCGACGACCGGCGCCCGCACATGAAGGGACCGTCACGTCATGTCAGTCCAGCCGGCCGATCAGGCCTTGCCTCCGTTCGTCCCGTCAGCGCCCGCCGACCCGCGGCCGGTTGTCCACGCTGTCGACACCCATGAAGCGCAGGCCAAGTTCGACAAGGCGTACGCCGAGCTCCTCCAGGAGGTGCGAGTCGCCCAGACGGGCGTGCAGTTCCTGCTCGGCTTCCTCATGACCCTCGCCTTCACGCCCCGGTTCCAGGAGCTGAGCACCTTCCAGGCGTACCAGTACGTCTTCACGCTCATGCTGGCCTTTGCCGCGGCGACCCTGTTGACGGCGCCCGCGCCGTTCCATCGGGTCGTGTTCCGGCACGGCCTGAAGCACCGGCTGCTCAGCATCTCCCACGCCTTCGCCCTGTCCGGTCTCGCGCTGCTCATGCTCTCCATGAGCAGCGCGTTGCTCCTGGTCGTGGCTGTCGTCCTCGGTCAGGTTCAGTCCGCGCTCGTCGGCTCGGTGACCTTCAGCGGGATGGCATGGCTGTGGTTCGGCATGCCGATGTGGCAGCGGCTGCGCCACGGCCGCTGAACCCGGATGAAGGAGGCCTTCGGAGCAAGTCCGACCCGTTCCCTGGGGGATGTTGAACCGCACCGAGGAAAGCGGAGTGCCGGACGGGCACAAGGTTTCGAAGGTGAACGGGAAGGAAATATCAATGAGTTGGGCCACAATGGCGAAGGCGGCCTGTGTCGGGACAGTTGTCGTGATCGGAGCTGTCCTGTCGGCGTCCACCGCACAGGCACACGGCGCGCCGTGGAATCCGATCAGCCGGGGTGCCGCGTGTGCCCCGGGAAACGAGAGGTACGGGGACTCGCCGGCCTGCGTGGCCGCCCAGGCGTCCAGCGATGCCGGAGCGCTGGACGAGTGGGACAATTCCCGCCGGAAGGGCGTCAACGGGCAGCACCAGGATGAGGTACCGGACGGCGAGCTGTGCGGCGCCGGGCTCGACGCGTACCGCGGGCTGAACCTGCCGAGGTCCGATTGGCCGGCGACGATCGTGAAGCCGAGCACGGACTTCACGTTCTCCCTCCTCGCGACCGTGGCCCACAAGGGCCGGTTCATCGTCTACATCACCAAGAACGGATACGACCCCACGGTCCCTCTGCGCTGGTCGGATCTGGAGAGCAAGCCGCTCGTGGATGTCACCGACCCGCCCCAGTCGGACTCGGCCTACACCTTCGACATCGAGCTGCCCGCCGGGAAGAAGGGTCGACACGTGCTCTTCACGATCTGGGAGGCCGGCGCTCTCGCCGAGACCTCGTACTACTGCTCGGACGTCATCTTCCGGACCGGAGCGGGCGCCTCACCGCCCGGCCGCCCCTCGGCGACAGTTGCGTCGCCCGCACCGTCCCGTGTGCCGGCGGTGACCCGCAATGCCTCCGGCGGGGACGAAGCCGCTCTGATCCAGGCCCCGCTCACCGGTTCCCCCCAGCCCTCACTGGAGCCCGTCGCTCAGGCGGACGACCTGGCTGACACGTACCCGGGCAAGGTCTTCATGGGGCTCGCCGGAACGATTGCGACAGGGGCGGCCTCCGTCGTGCTCGTCCTCAGCCTCGTCCTGATGCGCAAGAGTCGTCGTCGACGCTCCTGAGGCTGCGAAGGACGACGCGCCACGGCCGTTCCGCTCGGGGGGGATGCGAGCGGAACGGCCGTGTGGCCCGGGCTGGGACGCCTGGGCCTGCCGCGTGGACTCGTGATCCCGGCGGCACAATCAGAGGCACGATCACCGGTGGCGGACGGTTCATGGACCTCTCTCATCCCTTGCGGATCGGATCCGTGGCCTGAACCGGCGCCCGGCGGTCGGCGTGCAGGGAGTACTGGCGCGGTGCGTCATCGTCCCCGAAGGGACAAGGGAGAGACAGCCATGACCCACAGGTTCGTCCGCATGATGGGGCCGCGCGGGGCCGCCCGCTTCATCCGCGCCCGTGCAGATGAACTGATACTGCTCGACGGTCTCACCGAGAACAGCGCCCTCGCCCTTGCCTGCGAGCGCGTGCTGGACGGGGACCCGCTGACATTGAGCGCGCCCGGACAGGTGTGGCGGCGGCGCTCCGGGGGCTCCGGAGCCATGGCGCTCCTCATCGTGGAACGACTCTCGGCACCGCCCCGGATCCGGGCCGAAGACGAGAACGGCTCCGTCTTCGAACTCCCCATCGGCTCCCTGGCCGCGTACGAGTTCGCGTTCTGGCCGGCAGGCAGGACACGCTCCTGACTCGGCCCTGTCCTCCCGAAGCTGCCGCGAAGTGACAAGTAGCTCTCTGATATCAGAGTGACGCTCCGTCAAGGGTAGCGGGGCGAGGCTCAGGGACCGTCGCGGTCCGGCTGGTGGTGAAGTCGGCGTGGGCCTGCTCGACGGCTTCGGGGGTGTGCCTCGCGCTTGGCGCGCTCGGCGAGGGCCCGCTAGTGCCGCATCAGGCAACGTTCGCCCTGTCGACGACGGCGCGTAGGTGCCGGTCGTCGGCGTGGCGGTTTCGCCAGATGATGTAGCGGCGGA